>NZ_JBHUKY010000058.1:130072-135175 GCF_042684125.1 Paenibacillus rhizoplanae
AAAGCAGGGCTCCCTCACTAAGGTTATGTTGTCCTTAGGTTCTTCGGTACTATGAGCCCCTCGGACTCCCTTCCCACAGACGGTTCACATCGTCTTCTGGACTTATAGTTATAGAGTGCCTCTTTACGGGTTCTAAAAAACTCCCGTGTGGGGAAGGGTCTCGTAAGTATCACTGCACTATCTTTCAATCCATGCCGTACCCTATACGCCGGAGGAATCTTCACTGCTGCTCCAAGTTCTTTGCAGTTTCCTTAGCCTTCGTCCATTATGGCGGGACTCGTCTCCTTCTATTCCCCTTCGCAGGGCCTTTTTAACGACGCGGAAGATTGACTTGATGTTGTGGCCTGGATTGTTGCTCGCCCAGTCTCTGACCAGTACTTTTGTTGATGCACTTTTATACACAGATTTGGCCATGCGCAAGCATCCTAGCTACAAAGGTGGCTTGGTCCCTCCTCGGGTTGGACTTTCACCAACTAGATAATGCGTGCCTCTGGGCACGCCAACAACAAAAAACCTCCCCTCATCCCGAGGGATAAGAGAAGGCTTAAACGCATCACCTCTGAAGCATGGCAGCTAGATTTTCAGCTCCCCAAGCTTGATCAGCTCGACAACCGCTTGTGAACGGCCTTTTACGTTTAATTTTTGCATTACATTTGAGATGTGGTTGCGGACGGTTTTTTCGCTGATGAATAACAGTCCGGCAATATCCCGTGTAGTTTTGTCCTGCACAAGAAGCTCGAATACTTCGCGTTCACGATGCGTCAACAAAAATTTGCTATGATGTTCGTTGCCCTTCAATGGTGTCACCCCTCCTTGCCCTGGGTTTGTTTGGTATAACAAGGTAAAGGGATACAGTCAAACCATACTATGTGGAGGGGCAGTTAATGGTGCTGTCACAGCATTAAATTGGGCGGGGGCAGGCGCGGAGTCTGGACAATCCAGGCATATCGCAGCCAGGACGCAGCAAAACAGGCCGCAGCTCCTTATGCGTTAAGGGCGGCAGCCGGCGGGCACATGCAATAGAATTCGAGTTACAGCAACAAGCTGTACCGGTCCGTCACGCCCTTTCGGTCACGCCGGTTTCTCCGGTAGAGATTGTTGTTGCACCCCCAGTGTAATGTATGAAATGGATTCCATAGCAAGCTTTTTATCGGCCGAAAAGCTGTTCATTTCTATGTTAGAATAAGGTCATACCAGTCTCACACAGGAGGCGCAGACGAACGTGGCTAATATTAAAGAAATCGCCCGGATGGCCGGAGTATCTGTAACGACCGTCTCACGGGTGCTGAATAATCATCCGTATGTCAGCAAGGACAAAAGAGACGCTGTACTGCAAACGATTGAGCAGCTCGACTATACCCGCAATATGAACGCCGTTCATCTGATTACCGGACGTACCGGTGCGGTGGCGGTGATTCTGCCTTATATTCATGCTTTTTATTTCTCGATTATTATGAATGGACTTGCCCATGAAGCGCTGCTCTCGCAATACCGGCTGATTCTGTGCCAGAGCAATTATCTGGAGGAAGAAGAAATCAAAGTGCTGGAGATGCTGCGCCATAAAGAGATTGACGGTGTCGTGATTGTATCTACTGCGCTGAAGCCGGAGATCATCGAGGAGTATACGGCTTACGGTCCGATTATCACCTGCCAGGACAGCGGAGAGCGGCGCTATTCCTCTGTCTATATTGAGCATTATGCGGCTTTCAAGCAGGGGCTGGAGTATTTGACCGGCAAAGGTTACCGCTCCATCGGTTATTGCGAGGGACGGCGTAACGGCAGCAGCGCAGTGATCCGGCAGACCGCTTACCGCGAATTCATTGCTGAGCATCAGCTGGCTTTTGAAGAAGAATGGATGATCTATGACTGTACAACGGAGGAAGACGGCGCAGCCGCTGCACTGTCTCTGCTGAAAATGTCTCAGCGGCCGGAAGCCATGATTATTACGGGAGACCATGTAGCCGCCGGGCTGATCATTGAAGCACGCAGATCCGGCCTCAGCATCCCTGGTGACCTTGCGGTTATGGGCTTCGACAACCAGCCGATCGGCCGGCTGCTTCAGATCACCACCATGGACAACCACCTGTATGAGATGGGGGCCGCCGCTTTCCGCATTATCCATGAGCAGATTCACTCGGAGCGCCCCGAGCCGGTCTACCGCAAGCTGGACTACCGGATTATCGAGCGGTCCACGGTGTAGAATAGGGCTGGCTTCCGGGCAGTTATAGAGACAGCAGCTTCAAAAATATGCGTACAGCGTCCTCTGGCCGGGGGACGTTTTTTTGTGCATTTTATGTGAGTTATATGCGCGGTTTCTATGAATATGATAATTATCACATTTTTATTGACAGGCAAGGGTTGGAGAATTATGATAAGTCCATTATTGATAATGATTATCATTCACAAAAGGAGTGTCCACAATCTATGAAGATCAGTCATGCTGTACCTGCGGGTCTGTTAGCAGCTTCCCTCCTGCTTGCCGGATGCGCTAGCACGGATAACAGTAATAACGATGGCAACAAGGGCAACAGTGGTAACAACTCCGGGAATAATGCCGCAGCCCAGGCAGGTGGCGGGGCCGCCAGCACACCGTCAGCCACTGCTGCCGTAAGCGGAGCCGGGGCGGACTTCACTACTGCCATCGACGAATACCGGAAATACGTCATTGAACAATGCGATGCGTTCGTCAAGCAGACCGAAGGCTTCACGGATGCCGTTAAGGCAGGCAAGCTGGAAGAAGCCAAGGCGCTGTATGCTCCGGCGCGCATGTATTATGAGCGGATCGAGCCGATTGCTGAAGCGCTTGGGGATCTGGACCCGAACATTGATGCCCGTGAGAATGATGTGGATGCAGCGGAGTGGCGCGGTTTTCATAAGATTGAACAGGCACTCTGGCAGAATCACACAACGGAGGGCATGACAGATGTCGCGGACCGCCTGCTGAAGGATGCGCAGCTGCTGCGCGCCAAGGTGGAGACGGCCGGAATCGATGCCAATCTGCTCGTTACCGGGGCTGTTGAGCTGCTGAATGAGGTCTCCTCCTCCAAAGTAACGGGGGAAGAGGAGCGTTATTCCCATACGGATTTGTATGATTTTGTGGCGAATGTGGAGGGGGCACAGAAGATCTATGAGCTGCTGAAGCCGGAGCTGGCCAAAAAAGACCCGGCCCTTGAGCAAACCATCGGCGAGCGGTTCACCGCCTTAATGAATGAGCTGGCGCCATTCAAATCGGGGGAGGGCTACGTCTCTTACGAAATGCTCAAACCGGAGGAGGTCCGTAAGTTAAGCCAGAACCTCGACGCCTTGGCTGAGCCGCTATCCAATATGGGAACGATTCTGGGAGTGTGACGATATGAACAAGAAAGACAAGAATTCCCGGAATAAGGCTGACACGGATCACGGAATTCCTGCGCCGGAGACCCAGCTGTTCAACACCAAATTCAGCCGCCGCGATATGCTGCGGCTTACCGGTGCCTCGGGTCTCGGGCTGCTGCTGGGCGGAGGCGGTGTGGGCGGTATTATGGCGGCACGCCAGGCAGCGGGACGGGCGGTCCCGGCCGCTGCAGCCTTAGGGCAGAATGAAGAACAGGCGGAGACGATCCCCTTCTACGGCAAGCACCAGGCGGGCATTCTTACCCCTGCACAGAATTTTCTGTGCTTCGCTTCCTTTGATCTGACGACTACCAGCATCAGTGATGTACAGAAGCTTATGCAAGCCTGGACTACTGCCGCTGCCGCGCTTACTTCCGGCACAATGATCGGAACTGCGAACGACAAGCCCAATCTTCCGCCTACTGACACCGGCGAGGCGGATGGGCTCACCCCTTCCAAGTGTACGCTTACCTTCGGGGCAGGTCCGGCCCTGTTCGACAGCCGCTTCGGCCTCTCCGGCAAACGGCCCGCCTCCTTCACCGACCTCCCGGCATTCACAGGTGACAGTCTGGAGCCGCAGTGGTGCGGCGGCGATCTCTGTGTGCAGGCCTGCGCGGATGATATGCAGGTGGCATTCCATGCCATCCGCAATCTGGCCCGCATCGCCCGGGGTACGGCGGTGCTGCGCTGGACCCAGGAAGGCTTCCAGCGCAGCGGCAGCGCCGATCCGTCAGGCGGCACCCCGCGTAATCTGCTCGGCTTCAAGGACGGCACGGGGAATCCGGACGTCACCGATGAGACGCAGATGCGAAATATCGTCTGGAACGGCAGCGCCGATGGCACGGCGTGGATGAACGGGGGGACGTATCTTGCGCTGCGCCGCGTACGTTTCCGTATTGAGGTCTGGGACCGCTCCTCGCTGAGCGATCAGGAGGCCACCTTCGGACGGCACCGGCAGAGCGGCGCACCGATTGGAGCCGGGGATGAATTCGCCGAGCTGAATCTGGCAGCAGCGGATGCTACCGGCAAGCCGCTCATCCCGCCGGACTCCCATTCCGCTCTCGCCCATGGAGACGGCTCAGTCCAAATGCTGCGCCGCTCCTACTCCTATTCCAGCGGCATGGATCTCAAGACCGGACAGCTTGATGCCGGTCTGGTATTCATCAGCTTCCAAAAGGATCTGATGAAGCAGTTCGTCAGCATCCAGCAGCGCCTCTCCAAAAATGACCGGCTGAATGAATATATGGTTCACACCGGCAGTGCTGTTTTCGCCTGCTTCCCGGGTGTACGCGAAGGCGGCTATATCGGGGAGCTGCTGCTGGGATGACTGAATGCCTGAGAGGAATGATCCCGATGAAGGTCACGGTTACACAGAGTCCATGGCGGCAGTTCAGGGCAGCGCTGCTGCTCCTCTGCCTGCTTGTGCTGCTGCCCGGCGCGCCGGCTTCTGCGTCAGGCGCGCCGCTGGATGAGCTGCTGCCGCCTGTAGGCAGCGCGCTGGTCGAGGCCGGCCAGAGCCGCTGGGCGGAGGCGGCGGCCGATGTTGATTCGTTCGCGGCGCTGTGGCGCAGCGCGAACGAGGGCACGCCGGACCCGGCACTCGCCGGTCCGGCTGCGGAGGTGGACGCCGCGCTGGCAGCCGCGGCAGAAGCCCTGGCGGACGGCGGCGGCGCACCCGCCAAGTCCGCACTGTCCACGCTCGCCCGGAGCGTGGACGCGTTCGTCACCGCC
>NZ_JBHUKY010000059.1:0-1417 GCF_042684125.1 Paenibacillus rhizoplanae
AGCGCTGACATTCCGCTGAGCATCCGGAAGATTTCTTTTAGCGGTTTCTTCGACGTTAGCTGCAGGTCAGCGCCGTCGATGCGGTACAGCCCTGCCGTTTCCGTCGGTTCAACAACCGCGAGCCACGGGTTCCCCTCGTAGTAGTAAAGCGCGCCATTATCGCGCACTAAGAGCCCGTCAAAGTAATCGTCAGTCCATCCGCTGTCCGGCTCCGCCTCCCATAGAAGTCTAACCGGCTTAGGCTGATACTGCGTGTTCATATGCGGTCGCCTCCGTTTCGACGGGCGGGACAATGAATCCGATGTCGATCGCTTGTGCAGGCGTGACCGTCCAAGTGCCGAGAACGGCCGGGCGGATGCCGCCGAGAATGCGGGTTAGTGCGCGGGGATTAATTACGAGTTGCTGGCGTGTGCCGGCGAGGGAAACAACGGAGAGAAGCGTCTGAGGATCGAGGGAATAGCGAATCTGATAGGCCATGCGTGAAACCTCCCGTTATGTTCTATTTATGATTACATGCGGATGTACCGCGACCGGGCGATCCCGGTTTCGTGCGCCCCGCAGCGCTACTCGTCAGGCGGATTCGTTATCCTTACTGCGTCGGACAAGCGCGGCCAGAAGCTCGACGGCGGACATTTCCGTGATGCGATCGAAGAACGTTACATCGTCGACCGGTAAGTCGAAGCCTACTGCGCCCGGACCGCCTGTCGAATGGTACTCTCCGTTGCTCGCGAGTCTCACACGCTCAAGCACGACCGTCGGGTACTCTACGTCAATGTAGAACGCGTAATTTGGATCGACCAGGACTCCGGTGTACTCAAAGCGGACGTGTCCGTCGAGCGGATCATTGTGTTCGGATACTACGGTGATTAAGCGGCTCATAGAAACGCCTCCTTTACGAATATACCGAGGAGAACGACGGAAGCCTTAGCGATAGGCCAGAGTGCAGAGCGGAGTGCCTGGCGGCGATTGCGTGAGGCTGTGCGGCCGGATACGCGGGATGGGTACGAAGGAACTTCTATAGAAGCGGGTACGATCGTGATTAAATTAAGCATTTATGAAACCTCCTATAAATTTATGCGTACTAAATGTTTAACTTCATGTACATATAGTATGCCAACAAAAACCAATTGTCAACACTTCACATACAAAAAGTTCGCGTTATTGTACTTAGTGTTCACGAAAGGTACAATCAATGTATAGATTTATAGGAGGAATACATATGAAACTTCGGCCAAGCTATAAGCCGATGGAGATCACACTTATACGGCGCGACAAAACTAAAACGTATCTTAGGAATACGCTAGGACTATCACCTGCCACTATTGCTAAAATGTCTAATGGCGAGTTTGTTGCGCTCAGTGTGATTGCGCGAATCTGTGAGGACTTGGAATGTAAGATCGAGGAAGTTGTCGAGTTT
>NZ_JBHUKY010000060.1:0-567 GCF_042684125.1 Paenibacillus rhizoplanae
GGTTATGGGAGAAACACGGAAGTGGGCTGGGAGAACTGACGAGGTATGCAGACGACTTCGTTGTGGTCTGTAAAACCAAAAAGGATGCAGAACATGCGTATGAACTCATCCGCACCATTATGGAACGTCTAGAACTCACGCTGCATCCGACCAAAACCCGCATTGTAGGTCTGTGGACAGGAGACGAAGGCTTCGACTTCTTAGGAATGCACCACCGAAAAACGAAAGCAGAAACCTCTCAAGGGAAGGTGTACTATACCACTCAGCAGTGGCTAACGAAGAAGGCAGAGGAACGCATCCGAGGCGTGGTCAAAGACAGATTAGCACCGCCTGGCATGCGCTGGAAATCGTTTGAGGAACACGTGGAATGGCTCAACCCAAAGATTCAGGGATGGAGAAATTACTATTACACGAACTACAGCCAAAAGAGGTTAGCGAAGCTGGATTGGTATATTCTGCAGCGATTTACCCGGTGGTATGCAAAGAAGAGACAACGGAGGAGATGGATGAGCTCATTCCCGGAGGTCAAGTATATGGCCAATAAGTGTGGACTAAAAACGCTATTGT
>NZ_JBHUKY010000061.1:0-1393 GCF_042684125.1 Paenibacillus rhizoplanae
CGGTTCGGCCCCCTAATTGTGGAGACATTCTGCTAAAAACTCGTGTTTTCGCAGTTTCTCGTTTACAGCGTTATTTCTATCGGTTTTAGCTTGCCCGCTTTCCATGCGGCTTGGTATTGCTTGGGGCTCAAACGCTGCAAACTGCCATGAAAACGGCGCTCGTTGTAAAATTCAATATAGGCTGCGACTGCTTCATAGGCTTCTTCAAACGTTTCAAAGTACCTTTTTGCATACAAATCTCTCTCCAAAATGCTATGAAATGACTCAATGTAGGCGTTCATATTCGGCGTTTTTGGAGGAATTCGTTCATGCTCCAGCGGACGCTGTGTTTCCGCACACAACTCGCCAAAGACGTCACTTAAGAATTGCGGGCCGTTATCCGAACGGATGACCGGAGAGGGGTCTCCAGGCTGCAAACGCCTGTCTAGAGCCTCTCTTAACGTGGCACAGACTTGCTTGGCTGTACAACTCGCTCCCACGTGGTAGCCAACAATGCAGCGGTCAAACACATCAATCATATCAAAGATAAAAAAGAAGCGGTCGTAGCCATGAACATATCCATATTTAATGTCAATCTGCCAGAGTTGGTTGGGGCCGGTGACCACTCGATTTCGTGCCAGGTGCCGAGGGTATTTTACGTTCTTTACCGGCTTTTTCTGAAGCAGCCCGAGTTTCTTGCACAGCCGATATGCCTTCTTGTGGTTGAGAATTAAGCCCTGCTGGACCCACAGGGCGTAGGCGAGGTTCCGGTAGCCATAGCCGTTCTCCTCTCCCTCCACCAGCTCACTCAGCCATTCCTCGATCTGTAGGTCACTCACCCGCAGACCACCAGTGGTGAGGGAATAGGAGGGGATCGGACGGCCCGACGTCGTTATTGCAGCAGGGCCGCCTAGAAGCCCCGAGAGACGTTTTTTATGGGCATAGTAGGTGGAGGGTTGAACCTCTATAATCCGTAGCACCAATGTCACCGTATACCCCCGCTTTATCGTTTCGTTGGCCAGTTCGAGTCTGTCTTGTAAGCGGGGTTGGCTTTTTTTAGGAGTTCACGCAGCAGTTCGATCTCCAAATCCTTTTCGCCCAGTAGCTTAATGGCCGTCTCCATCTTCGTCTCCAGGTCTTGGACACGCTCCGCATCTTCAATCCGTTCCTGAACGGACGGGGTAGCCTCTTCTCCAAACCGTTCCTTGTAGAACTTCACCCAATTGGAAATCGTGCTGGGTGAGACGGAGTACTTTCGGGCGAGGAAGGAAATCTTGGTTCCATGGATCGCTTCTTGGGCTACTTTGATCCGCTGTTCGTCGTACAACTTGTTGCTTCTCATCGGCTCCACTCCCTCTTCTTAGTGTACCTCTTACATGTCAAGGTCTCCACTTTGATTAGGGGGCTTAAGAGA
>NZ_JBHUKY010000062.1:0-64819 GCF_042684125.1 Paenibacillus rhizoplanae
GAAGAACAAAACAGCAGTTTTTTGTCAACTACAGGATTGGATCTCCGGTTTACCCAGCTATATCAAGGGTTTGTTTGGGGATTTGAGCTGCGAAAGTTGAGTTAATAATGTGTTAATTTCACTTAAAGAATTACCTGTTGATTATAATTCCTTCATAAGAGATGTTAACAAAGTAGAGGTGAAGTAAAGTGCTCTGGAATTATAAAGAACTTGAACAGTTTATTGCGGAAGATTTTGAAGAATTTTTGGAGGAAGGCTTATCATTATCGCAAGTCACAGAAAAATTGCTTGTTGAATATCATCGTGGAATCGTAAGGAGTAACGTTGAGAAACTAGTTGTTTATTTGACAGTTGCTCTTCTTTCTCTTGAAAAAAATTATCTTAGAGAAGATATACAATTTGAATTAAATAGTATTATTGATATTTCCTCCACAACCTTAAAGCAAGAATTAGCAGCCGAGGATGCTGAGAAGGTTTTGCAGGATATTGAAAAATATAATCAAAAGTTGATGAATGGGGATAAGAGGGGGAATATATGAAAGTTTGGAGTTATAAAGAATTTAGTGAATACATACGTGAAGTTTTTAATACTTCAATAAGTGATGGACTAAATACTCTCCAAGCAGGAGGGAGATGCTTGTACGAGTTATCCAATGCTATAGAGGAGGGGGAAGTTGAGAAAATTATATTTTATGTTTGCTTAGCAGATTTACAAATTGATAAAGGTGTAGTCTCACAACGAATCCTCGATGAAGTGAAAAATATTATTAAGGATTTTAATATTGATAAATTCGCCAATGAGTTAGAGAAGGAAGATATTGAGGATTTGAGCAGACTTGTTCAAAAAGTGAAGGTTAAGCTATGTATTTAATGAATCAAAAAAACGAATAAATAGTATTAACTGGGATTTAGCTAAGGATTGAAATATAATAGTAGTATATTTTGAATTTCCCAAAAATAGGAGGACTACCAAATGACCAAGACTGATCTCGAAACATACCAGTGGATGAATGAGGGGAACATCAGGTTTGAGGATGACAGTATTATATTAGAAGCTACTGCTAACAGTGATTTTTTCTGCAATAACGGGGCGGTTGCGGAAGAAGGGCTGACGCCTGAGAGCCTGACCAATGCGCCGTTCTTCTATACTGAAGTATCCGGGGATTTCGTACTGCGGGTGAAGGTGAGTCATGACTTCCGGGATACGTACGATTCTTCGTCCATTATGATAATGCAGGATCTGTCGGTCTGGGCGAAGGCCTGCTTTGAGCTGACGGATTTCGATACCCATGCTGTGGTCAGCGTAGTTAC
Source organism: Paenibacillus rhizoplanae (assembly GCF_042684125.1). Lineage (NCBI taxonomy): Bacteria > Bacillati > Bacillota > Bacilli > Caryophanales > Paenibacillaceae > Paenibacillus > Paenibacillus rhizoplanae. The sequence continues at coordinate 1,312 of NZ_JBHUKY010000062.1, forward strand.
GAACCAGACCTCGGATGATGCGAATGGCTGCAATATTGAAGGCAATGAGGTATGGCTGCAGGCCGCCAGATCCGGGAATGCTTTTGCTTTTCATTATTCGACCGACGGCGTACGGTTTGACATGATGCGTTTCTTTAACCTACCGGTGGGAGACACGGTCAAGGTCGGGTTGTTGGCGCAGGCCCCTACTGGCGATGGCGGGGATAGAATATACAAGCATTTCTCACTGGAGCAGCGGACGGTGAAAAATATAAGAGCCGGCGAATAGCCGGCTTTTTTGAAAGGCGTGCCCAGAGGCACGCATTATCTAGTTGGTGCAAGTCCAACCAAGAGAGGGGCCAAGCCACTCTTGTAGCTAGGATGCTTGCGCATGGCGAAATCTGTGTGTAAAAGCGCATCGACAAAAGTACCGGTCAGAGACTGGGCGAGCAACAACCCAGGCCGTAACATCAAGTGAATCCTGCCGCGTCGTCAAAAAGGCCCTGCGAAGGGGAAGAGAGGAAGCCGAGTCCCGCTTTCATGGACGAAGGCCAAGGAAGCTGTACAGAACTTGGAACAACAGTGAAGAATCCTCCGGGGTATAGGGATCGGCATGGGTTGAAAGATAATGCAGTGAACTGGGGAGACCCTCCCCCACACGGGGGTTTTTTTTTTTAGAAACCCGTAAATAGGCGCTCTATAAGTCCAAAAGACGAAATGAACCGTCTGTGGGAAGGGAGTCCGAGGGGCTCGTAGTACCGAAGAACCTAAGGACAACATAACCTTAGGGAGGGAAGGAGCCCTGCTTTGTTTACGCTTTTGGAGGAGGTACGAGTGAGTGAATGCCAACCGGCTAACGACACCCAAAGAAAAAGTTCAAGAACTCCAAGAAAAGCTAGGTCATGCGGCCAAGGAGAACAACAAGCGTAAATTCCATGCGCTGTACGACAAAGTCTATCGCTGGGATGTGCTGAGTGAAGCCTGGAGACGAGTTAAGGCAAACAAGGGAGCGGCTGGAGTAGATGCCGTGACGCTCGCAGATATTGAAGCACAAGGAGAAATACGGTTCCTGAAGGACTGTGAGCGAGAATTGAAAGCAGGCAGCTACTATCCAGAGCCCGTACGGCGGCACTATATCCCAAAGAAAGACGGGAAACAAAGACCGCTGGGTATCCCGACGGTGCGCGACCGAGTCATACAGATGGCAACGAAACTCGTGATTGAACCGATCTTTGAAGCAGACTTCGAAGAAGTATCCTTCGGATTTCGCCCGAAGCGAAGTGCGAAAAGAGCGCTGGATCGAATCCGGAAAGCCTGCAACCGCAAAGGGAATTGGGTAGTCGACGTCGATATCCAAGGCTACTTCGACAATATTAACCAGGAGAAACTTATGAAATTGGTACAAATGCGTATCAATGACAGGCGAATCCTGAAATTAATACGGAAGTGGCTTCAAGCGGGTGTGATGGAAGAAGGAAACGTAAGGCGTTCCGATTTAGGCACACCGCAAGGTGGGGTGATTTCACCGCTACTGGCGAATATCAATCTGAATTACTTTGACCGACTATGGGAGAAATACGGAAGGGGGTTGGGAGAACTGACAAGGTATGCAGACGACCTGGTGGTGGTCTGTAAAACCAAAAAGGACGCCGAACATGCTTATGAGCTCATAAGCAGGATTATGGAACGTCTAGAGTTAACCTTACACCCGGTCAAAACTCGCATTGTAGGCCTGTGGACAGGAGAGGAAGGATTCGACTTCTTAGGAATGCACCACCGAAAAACGAAAGCAGAAACCTCTCAAGGGAAGGTGTACTATACCACCCAGCAGTGGCTAACGAAGAAGGCAGAGGAACGTATTCGAGGCGTGGTCAAAGATAGATTAGCACCGCCCGGCATGCGATCTAAATCGTTTGCGGAACACGTGAAATGGCTCAATCCGAAGATACAAGGATGGAGAAATTATTACTACACGAACTACAGCCAAAAGAGATTAGCTAAGCTAGACTGGTATATTCTGCAGCGATTAACCCGGTGGTACGCGAAGAAGAGACAGCGCAGAAGATGGATGAGTTCACTATCTGAAGTCAAGTATATAGCCAACATGAATGGACTAAAAACGCTATTGTGATCTGCATGCTCATGAATGACAAACATCGGAAAGCCGTATGAGGGAAAACCTCACGTACGGTTTGATGAGGAGGGGCTGGTTAATCCAGCCCTTTACTCTAGATATATTTTGGCTCCTCCGCAAAGTACCTGAGTCATCATCGAAGCTAAAAGGGGCTAACCCATCGCTCCTTTGGGAATGGTTGGGTGGTACCTCCATTTTACCGGTATGAGCGACTTTTTTAGGATGGACCTATCATTTTCCGCTTAAACAGCGGAGCGGGCAGAACGATTGTATAAAAGCGAAGCGTTCACCTTTGTGTCCGGATTTTCACCGCTAAGGGGGAATGAAAGAAATCTGGACACAACAGTGATTGGAACAACGTTCTGTTTGCGGAGCGTCCACCCAAGTGCTCACGTTGATCCCACTCCGCAATAAAGAGCTGTCCCAAGCAGCCATTTCATGGCTTTCGAGTCAGCCTCTTAATTTTCTGTTCAGCTTGAACCTTTGGCCTGTCGTGGCCAGATGAAATAAGTGACGGTGATGATCAGGTCAATGCCGACCACCACGGACCATACGCTCAGGATACTTAACAAGGCCTCCGTGCGGGCGGCATCGTCAATCCAGATAATGAGACCATACAGAATCCCGGCAGCGAGCACAAAAGAGAGCAGGTGCTTCACCCAGCCCTGGAAATAATGCTTGGCATGGTCCATGCCGTAACGCTTGGCCGGCTTCGCCCCTTGCTTGGTAACATAGTAGCGGAAGCGTTCGTCGGCCCAAGCGATCATGCTTTTACCGAATACAATGGACACGGAGATATACACGGCTGCAAGCGCATGTGCTGTCGTAGCGGTAGCGCCTCGTGCCAAGTCCACGCCGGAGATCATTAACAGAAGGAGATCGAGGACCGGAGTCATCGCCAGGAAAATCAGCCCCAGTGTTGGCCGCTTGAAGATATAACGTGCTGTAAAGCCTGCAAGAATGACCACCCAGAACAAGACCTCACAGGTAACAATCGCCCATGCAACCAGATTCATATCGCACCCCTTGTTATAGTTGATAGTAGTTATAGCCTAATCGAAGTATAACAGCGGATTTTAAGTAATACAACTGTATTATTTAAATTGTGCTTATGTTTTCCGGTATGCTACAATATGGGCATGCCAAAAATAGTAGATCATTCCGAACGAAAATCGAATATTGCCGAAGCTACCTGGCGGGTCATTATCCGGCAGGGAATTAAAGGGGCTACGGTGCGTAATATTGCTGCCGAGGCGGGTGTTTCTTTGGGCGCGCTGCGCCATTATTTCTCCACTCAGCATGAACTGCTGGAGTTTGCTATGAATCTGGTGAAGGAGCGCGTAACAGCGAGGATTGTGGATATTATGCAGTCGGAGCTTCCTCCGCGGGAGCAGATTATGAAAGTGCTGCTGGAGCTGCTCCCTACGGACGACAGCAGCATGGCTGAGATGGAGGTATGGTTCGCCTTTACCTTCCATCTCAAGACTGGCGGGCAGAGAGCTACTGAGCTTAATGATGCGATCTATCCGCTGATTGTGCAAATTATTGACTATCTGGATCAGCATGCGCTCTTCAAGCAGGGGCTGGATAAGGATGATGAAGCCGAACGGCTGTATGCCCTGATTGACGGCTTGGCCCTTCATGCCATGCTTGAGCCTGACAGGATGAACAAACAACGTGTGATCCGGGTGCTGAATATTCATCTGGAATCTATCTTGGTATAATGTTCTATCCCTGTTGTCTCAGGATCACTAATTTCCCCCGAACCTTCCTGGTCTCATAATGATTATGTGCTTCTACTATCCCCTGCATAGTAAACGGGAAAATCTCCTCCACATGCACCTTAAGCTTATGTTCGCGGACTTGCTGGATAATGGAAGCCAGATCCCTTGGGTTCGGCTCGATATAGGCAAACTGGGCTTCGATTCCGCGAACCTTGGGGTGGGTGGCGATCAGTGGGTCTACCAGGGAGATCAGCCTGCCGTTGTCCCGCAGAATCTGGAGGTTCTTCTGTTCGGTTGCTCCTATTCCAGTATCCTCATCAACTTCCGTCTCTCTCACCATATCCAGTACAACATCTACTGTGCCGGCTGCTTCTGCAAAATCAGTGGTCGTGTAGTCAATAACCTCATCTGCTCCAAGCTGCCGCACAAATTCATGATTATACGCCCGGGCTGTGGCCAAGACATAGGCGCCGTGCTGCTTGGCCATTTGCACCGCAAGATGTCCCACGCCTCCAGCGCCTGCGTGAATAAGAATCCGCTGGCCGGAATGCAGCTGGCCGTACTGGAATAAGGACTGCCAGGCTGACAAGGCAGCAGCGGGCAGTGCGGCAGCTTCCTGATAGGAAAGCTCGGGCGGAATAACAACCGCTGAGTTCTCTTCCAGGGCTAAGAAGTCTGCATAACCGCCGCCGGATCTGGAGAGCCCCATGACGCGGTCGCCCACCTTCAGCCGTGACACATTTTTCCCCGCCGCCCTCACTATTCCGGCTACTTCTACACCCAGCACATGCGGAAATTGGAGCTGCACCACATCCTTGAATGCGCCTGAGCGCACCAGTTGGTCTGCGGAACTGACAGTTGTGGCGTACATTTCAATGAGCACCTGACTCTCCGTGATAGAGGGAGTAGGGAGTACTTGTTCTGTGAATACTTCGGGATTACCATAATGCTGAATAGCAATTGCATGCATAGCTAAATCCTCCGATCCGTGTATTTTGAACCTCTGTTGATTTACAGGTAGACGTTCACTATAATGATCCTACCAGTGTGGTATAGCTGCATCAATTGCTAGAATTTCGGAATCTGTTCAGTATTGTACAGAATCTGGAGAAGTGTACAATTCAAGGCGAACGGGACGAAGAAGGGGTTATCTATGGATAGAAGGATACGTAAATCGCAGGAGGCTATTATTGAAGCTTTTATCCAGCTGATTGCAGAGAAGAACTTCGAACAAATCACGATAAACGAAATTGCCGAGCGGGCAAATGTAAGCAGGGGCACCGTTTATTCGCATTTTACCGACAAATACGATCTGCTGGATCAGTGCATCAGGACACATTTTGTCAAGCTGATTGACAGCTGTCTGCCGTGCGGCGAGCAGGCGCTTTTTCCCACAGAGGCGGCTCTGCACTATACGTTCCGTTACCTCGATGAGCACGCTTCCTTCTATGCAGCGGCACTGGCTAACCAGGGGGTTCCCGCGTTCCGAAATCGTCTGCAGGCGGTACTGATGCGGGGGTTCGACAAACAGATGGATATGAGCGGCATTAACAAGATGATGGACAAGGGAATCCTGGTGCAATTTCTGGCTGTGGCAATGACCGGCATGATCGAACAGCTGGTTACGCGTGCAACGTCCTATTCAGCAGCAGAACTGGCAGGGCAATTGTGGGCGCTGATGGAGCGCAACCAGATGGTCCCGCCGTCCGCTCCGCTTTCAATTTCTACCAAATTGTTCTAGAATAAGTAGGTGCATATAGCAACCGGTTGGCGGGACCCGCCGGATTCAGAGAGGAGCAAGGGATGAATGAAATACCGCAGATTAGGTGGGACCGGACTGAAGGTCAGTGAGATCAGCCTGGGAAGCTGGTTGACCTACGGAGGATATGTGGAGCAGGACAATGCCGTTAAGGCCATTGAAACCGCTTACTCCCTGGGCATTAATTTTTTTGATACCGCGAATGTCTATGAGAAGGGGGCGGCGGAAAAGGTGCTGGGAGCTACCCTAAGCAGCTATCCGCGCGAATCCTACGTGCTGGCGACCAAGGTGTTCGGGGTCATGGGTGACGGTCCCAATGACCGCGGCCTGTCCCGTAAGCATATTACCGAGCAATGCCATGCCAGCCTGAAGCGGCTGGGCGCTGAATATGTGGATCTGCTCTACTGTCACCGGTATGATCCGGAGACCCCGATCGAAGAGACGCTGCGCGCGCTGGATGATCTGGTCCGTCAGGGCAAGGTGCTCTACGTGGGAGTCAGTGAATGGACAGCGGCGCAGATGACCGAAGCTCTAGCGGTTGCTGACCGGTATCTGCTGGATCATATCGTGGTCAACCAGCCGGTCTATAATATGTTTGAACGTTATATCGAGAAGGAGATTATCCCGCTTGGGTTGCACAAGGGAATCGGACAAGTCGTATTCTCCCCGCTCGCTCAAGGTCTGCTGACCGGCAAATACAGTTCGGTCTCCGATATTCCGGCAGACAGCCGGGCTGCCCGGCTCGACTGGATGCGCAAAGGAATTACGGAGGAGAAGCTTACGAAGGTTCAGGAGCTGGGCAAGGTTGCCGCTGAACTGGATATCTCTGTAGGCAACCTGGCACTGGCCTGGATTCTGCGCCAGTCTAATGTATCCAGTGCCTTGGTGGGCGCGAGCCGCCCTGAGCAGGTGGAGGAGAATGTGAAGGCTTCCGGCATTGAGCTGAATGAGGATATACTGACTCGAATTGAAGAAATTATTGGCTAAGAGAGAGGGAGGATACAGATGAAGGTTCTATTTATCGGAGGTACGGGACTTATCAGTCAGGCGGTTTCCCGGCTGGCAGTGGAACGGGGAATAGAACTGTATCTGTTCAACCGTGGAGAACGCAGCAGCTTCGTGCCGCAGGGCGCACAGGTGATACACGGTGATATCCGTGGCAAGGAGCAGGCCGCCGAGGCGCTGAAGGGGTATGACTTCGATGTTGTCGTCGACTGGATTGCCTTCACGCCGGAGCATGTGCAGACGGATATTGACCTGTTCACTGGCAAGACGCGGCAGTATATCTATATCAGCTCGGCTTCGGCGTATCAGAAGCCCCAGCGTAATTATTTGATTACCGAAGAGACCCCGCTGGTGAACCCGTACTGGCAGTATTCCCGGGACAAGATTGCTTCTGAGGAGCTGCTTCTGGAAGCGTATCAGAGCAGCGGCTTCCCGGTGACGATTGTCCGTCCTTCCCATACTTACGGAGATACAGCCATTCCGGCGGCGCTGACCAGCTGGAGTCATCCATGGTCCTTAGTGGAACGTATCCGCAAGGGCCAGCCGCTCGTCATTCATGGCGATGGCACCTCTCTATGGACATTGACGCATAATACGGATTTTGCCAAAGGCTTCGTTGGTTTGCTGGGACTCCCTGAGGCGATTGGAGAAGCGGTTCATATTACCTCGGATGAGGTGCTGAACTGGAATCAGATCTATGCGGCCATCGGAGAGGCCGCAGGCCGTGAGCCGAAGGTTGTACACATGTCTACAGATTTCATCGCTGCGAACACCCCGGCGGGAACGGCGGACGGGCTGATCGGGGATCAGGCAGTCAGCAGTGTATTCGACAACAGCAAGATCAAACGTCTGGTGCCTGACTTCCAGGCCACCCTGCCGTTCGCGGAAGGCGTGAAGCGCTCGGTGGCCTGGTTCGAAGCCCAGCCGGAACGCTGCACCTCAGACCATGACTGGTTCAAAATGCTGGACGGATTGATCGCCAGACAAGGCGTCGATGCGAAGCTGCTTAGCTATTATGTATAAGTAGATTTTATAGATACAAGTCCTATAGATTACGCTGAGCAGGTGCTGTCCGTTAACGGGTAGCGCCTGTTTTGCTTGCGAAGCCATCCACCCTAATGAAGCTTACGAAATAATCCCCATGTCAGGCTGCTGCGAGGTTATAGCATGAAACCGGGATTCGTGAATATACTCTGACTACCGAAATCCCCACGAGTAAAGGAGTCCTGGCCATGCCGACACATCCTTACGTCTCCCGTTTTTTTGTGAATACCGATGCACGCCGTGACAAGCTGATTTATGATTTGCCGGAAGCCTGGTGGAGCCGTCCGTATGAATACGAATGGTGTACCCATTTCATCTCACCGCATGATGTGGTATTGGATGCAGCCTGCGGAATCTCTCACCCGCTCAAATTCTATCTTGCTGAGCATAGCGCTGAGGTCTATGCCTGTGATAAGGATGCCCGGATTCTGTCGCATGAAGCGATTATGCAGAATATCACCGAGGATATCGGAGCAGCGGCAGCCCGGCAGGTGGAGGCGGGACCGATGAATAGACTGCATCTAGCCCAGGCAGATCTGACCTCGCTGCCTTATGAGGATGAGTGTTTCGATACGGTTTTTTGTATCTCGGTGCTGGAGCATCTGTCGGTACAGGAAACGGTGCTGGCCGTCCGCGAGTTTCATAGAACGCTCAATGGAGAAGGGCTGCTGGTGCTGACCTTCGATCATCCGACCGTCAATCTGCCGCGGATGAATGAGATTCTGCTGCAGGCCGGATTTCAATATTGGGGCGAGACGGATTTCAATCTTCCGGCAGATGCCGTGCGTACAGACCAGTGGGGCGGCTTGAGCTGCTTCCGGGCAGTGCTTAAAAAAGCGCAAATCTAGCAAAGTTCACCCATCATTTGGTTGTTTCCTTCCAGTGTAGTAGAATAGCGTCAAGACATAAGAAAGAAGGAGACAATCTCATGGGGATGATCGGCAATTATCTGGCTGTAAATGCTGAGCTGCTTCAGTCGATCCGGAATGAAGAAGTGAGCCTGCACGGGATCGGGCCGAAGCTTGATATTGATAAGTCCTGGCAAGCTCTACATTATACACTGAATGGCGGACAGGAGGGCAATCAGTCGCCTCTGGGCGCGGCTGTGCCTCTAAGCAGTCATTATATCGGGCACTATTCGGATGCCGAGGTGTTTGCCCTGGAACCGGATGAGGTGAAGCTAACCGCAGAGGCCCTGGAGGGAATAGAAGAAGCCTGGCTCCGGGAACACTATGATTTCCGGCAGATGATGGAGGAAGGAATCTACCCGCTTATCGAGGATGATGAGGCGGAGGAGTTCTTTGATTATATCTTAACTTACTTCAAGGCCATCCGGGAGTTCTACCAGCAGGCAAGCGCGAGTGCATCCTGCGTTCTGTTCTATATTTCCTAGTCACAGTCATCATTACATTACATTTGAAAAAGGAGTTAGAGAACTTTGCGCAGATATGCTTTTATGTTCATGATTCTGCTTCTGCTGGTCCCGGCTGCGGGTATAAGCGCCCAGGGGGCCGCTCCGAAGGAGAAGATTCGCCTTACGTTTGCCGGGGATATTCTGCTGGACGGCTTTGTCGGCGACCAGATTGCCAAATATGGCGTTGATTTCCCGTTCGCTAAGGTAGCGCCGGTGCTGCAGAAGGCAGATCTTGCTTTTGCCAATCTGGAGACTCCGGTCTCGGTGCGCGGGGCTGCGGCCAGCAAGACATTCGCCTTCCGCTCCAAGCCGGCGGCACTCGCGGGATTAAGTGCAGCAGGGATCGACGGCGTGACCGTCGCCAATAATCATATTCTCGATTACGGCAGAACCGCGATGCTGGACACGCTGGTCCATCTGGATAAGAACAACATTGGGCACACCGGTGCAGGTGCTAATATCGATGAAGCCTTCAAACCGTATGTTAAGACCGTCAAGGGCAAGCGGATCGCGGTTCTTGGAACAAGCCGTGTACTGTCTGCCCCCTCCTGGTATGCAGGCAAGAACAGCCCGGGTGCAGCCTCCGCCTATACGGCAGAGCCGCTGCTGAGTGCGATTAAGAAGTCTGCCAAGGATAATGATTATACGGTTGTATATATTCACTGGAATCAGGAATTCAAGGATTACCCGGAGGCGTATGCGCGGAAGCTGGCCAAGCAGATGATCGACAGCGGAGCGGATATCATCCTTGGCGCGCACAGTCATTGTCTGATGGGTATTGAATATTACAAGCATAAGCCGATCTATTATTCACTGGGCAATTTTGTGTTCAACCGTTCTACACGGGGCGGAGACAAGACCCTGCATTCCATGCTGGTTAACTTCACCATCAACCCTTCTGGGGTAACCAGCAGTATCACTCCGGTCAAAATCATTGGCGGCCAGCCGAATTTCATGGGGGAAGCCTACAATAAAGAGACCATCCAGAAGCTGAACCAGCTCTCCTTCAATGCGAAGGTTGCAGCGGGCGGGGCAGTCAGCGAGAAGCAGTGAAATAAGCCGTATGAAGCCGCCTGTAGGAAATAGTTCGTACGAAGTCATGTCTTACAAGCCCGGGGAGCTGCTTCCGAATCCTCCCCAGGCTATTTGGCGTGTTCCCGGTATTATTCATTTTGTGCTATTCATTCTTAGCATTGTGCTAACCGCGCGGTGTGAATCTACACTACAATATGAATATTAGTTCTGCTAAGGAGGATGACACATAAGTGGGGACGGAAATGGCAAGAAGCAAAGTGAACTTTGACAGGGACTGGGGCTTTTATCAAGGGGAGCTTCATATTCCTTATGCAGTTAAGGGTGGAATGACCGGCGGTATTACAGATACGGACTCTCTTAGGGAGGGGGAGTGGCTGGATATCGCTTACCATGATAAAGGAATGAGTGAGCAGCAGCTGGAATGGACGGCCGTCAGCCTGCCGCATGACTGGTGTGTGGAGCAGGAGTATGTCCGGGATGAGGGATTAGGTTCAAGGGACGGCAGCCATGGGTATCTGCCCGGAGGGACGGGCTTCTACCGCAAAACCTTCGCGCTTCCGGCAGATGCTGACGGGTCCAAGTGGAATATCCGCTTCGACGGGGTATCAGGCACAAGCACAGTCTGGGTCAACGGGCATCTGATCGGCTCGCATCAGGGCGGTTATATCGGGTACAGTTATGATCTGACAGATGTGCTCCGCTATGGTGAGGAGGGCATGAATGTCATACTCGTCAAGGTGGATGCTACAGAATGTGAGGGCTGGTGGTATGAAGGCTGTGGCATTTACCGGCATGTCTGGCTGGAGTCCACGGACTGCCTGCATGTGGCTGAATACGGCACTTACATTACGACACCGGAGGTGGCAAAAGAACAGGCATCCGTTCATCTCTCTACCCGTATCCGCAATGATTATACCGAAGGAAAGCAGATATCTCTGCACACGGTTATCTATGATGCGGATGGAATACAGGTCGGTGAGGGGACGGCGGAGGCTTATGCAGACTGGTATGCGGAAGTAGAGCTGGAGCAGAGCTTCTGCGTGGAGCAGCCGAATCTCTGGAGCCCTGAATCTCCTTATCTGTATAAGGCGGAGTCGGTCATTAGGGTTGCCGGACAAAAGCTTGACCGGTATGAGACCGTGTTCGGCATCCGCAGCATCCGTTTCGACTCCAAGGAAGGGTTCTTCCTGAACGGGGAACCGCTGCTGATCAAGGGGACCTGCAATCACCAGGATTTCGCCGGGGTCGGCGTAGCGCTGCCTGATAGCCTCATTGAATATAAGCTGAAGCTGCTGCAGGAGATGGGCTCCAATGCCTACCGCAGCGCGCATCATCCGCCAACGCCTGAGCTGCTGGATATCTGTGACCGGATTGGCATGCTGGTGATGGATGAGAACCGTAAGCTGGACAGCAGCCCGAACGGCCTGAGCCAGCTGTCGCGGATGCTCTACCGTGACCGCAACCATCCGTGCGTAATCATCTGGAGCCTGGAGAACGAAGAGGTGCTTGAAGGCACCTTGACGGGCGCCCGGGTACTGAAGACACTGGCAGACTGGACGCGCCGTATTGATCCGACCCGTCCGACTTGTGCAGCGATGAACCATGGCTGGCATGAGAATGGCTATAATGACGCTGTCGAGATTACAGGTTATAATTACGGGCACAGACAAGACGTAAGCATTGACCTCCATGATCATGAGCGATACCCGGACCGCCTAATGATCGGCAGTGAATGTGCCAGTTATACCGCTACGCGGGGCATCTATGAGGATGATCCGGTCAAGGGCTATTGCTCTGAATACGGCACGAACATTCCTTCATGGGGCTGTACCCCGCAGCAGGCATGGAGCGATCTGGTGCAGCACCGCTTCCTGACCGGCGTGTTCATGTGGACAGGCTTCGATTACCGGGGAGAGCCGACTCCCCATCTCTGGCCGTGCATCAATTCGCATTTCGGGCTGATGGACACCTGCGGCTTCCCGAAGGACAGCTACTACTATATGCAGTCTGTCTGGAGGGAGGAGCCGATGGTCCATGTGCTTCCGCACTGGAACTGGCCCGGGTCTGAGGGCAAGCCGGTGGAGGTGCGGGTGTTCGCAAATACCGATACCGTTGAGCTGAGTCTGAACGGCAGAAGTCTGGGTGAGCAGCAGGTGGATACGAACGGGTATTTGTCGTGGGAGGTTCTCTATGAACCCGGTGAGCTGCAAGCCGCCGGCAAACGGGGCGGCCATGTTATCGCCGAGAAAACTGTGGTCACCGCCGGTCAGCCGTACCAGATCGCCTTGTTCCCGGACCGGCTGGAGGCGCAGGCGGACGGCTCGGATACGATTCCGGTTCGCGTAGCCGTGCTGGACAAGCAGGGCTACGTTGTTCCGGCGGCGGATCACGAGATCCGCTTTGAAGTGACGGGAGCGGGGGCGCTGCTCGGGGTTGGCAACAGCAATCCAAGCAGCCATGAGCCGGATAAGTCGGTGCTGCGGCGTGCTTTTAACGGATGGTGTCTGGCGCTGATTCAGACTTCTGCCGCAGCGGGCGCCATTCAGGTTCGGGCTGTAGCTCCAGGGCTTGCGTCTGCGGAAGTGGTGCTGCAGTCCGTTTCGGAATAGAATAGCTATAACGAATTCCATGCAGAGGATGTCCAGCGAATGATGCCCAAGCTTAAGAAGTACATGCCGTTCACCTATAAAATGATGATTCCTTATCTGCTGCTGGTTCTCCTCACGGATGTGTTCATCGGCTATATCTCGTATTCCATGCTGACTGATTCCCGGACAGAGATGGCCGAGTCCAACATCCGCACAGGCATGGAGCAGTCGAGGAACAATATCCGCTATCAGATGGATGAAATTCAGCGGATGTCGGACAACCTGTTCGGCAGCCAGCCGTTCCAGCGTGCGCTTGAGATGAAGGGGACACCGTTTGAGATTTATCTGACGATGCTTGACCAAATTGTCCCCCAGATTACCGCGCCGCTGCAGCTGTTCGGGAATAAGATCCGCTTCATACTCTACACCCCGAACCCTGATCTGAACATTGTGTCCGGGGATAATCTGGATGATCCGATCATTGTCAGTGACTACTATATTCTGCCCCTGGACGATATTACAGGCAGCGGGTGGTACCGGTCGCTGAAGGATTCCAAGCGTGATAATTTGTGGCTGCAGATTGATACAGACCAGAAGCTGGGCAACCTCTCACATGTACGCAGACTCGTCAACTTCAGTGATTACAAGTCGCTGATCGGTTATGTGCGGATTACGGTATCGCTGGAGGACCTGTTCGGCGGCTTCGATACTTTCCCGCTGGAGGAAGGCATTACGCTGCGGCTGGTGGAGGAGACTACGGGGGATATTCTATTCCTGCGGGGTCCTGCCAATAATAGCAGCGGACAGGAGAATTTCCTCAGGCTGCAGGAACAGATTCCGGGCAGTAACTTCATAATTGAAGCGATGGTACCGCATAAATATCTGACCCAGGATGCCGGCCGGCTGCGCAGGGTGATTATTGCTGTCTGTAGTCTGAGCTTCCTGGTCATGACTTTGATCGGTTATGTGGTGGCACGGATATCGGGACGCAAAATGAGCCGGATCGTAGGCCTGGTGCGCTCCTTCCAGGACGGGAACTTCCAGAAGCGCATCCGCTTCTCCGGCAATGATGAATTCGTGCAGATCGCGGATTCCTTCAATGATATGGCCTCCAACATACAGGGGCTGATCAACAGCGTGTACGTGCAGGGAATTCAGAAGAAGCAGGCGGAGCTGGAGGCCCTGCAGGCACAGATCAATCCGCATTTTCTATATAATACGCTCTCTACGATCAGCAGCCTGGCTAATCTCGGGGAGATCGGCAAAGTCACGGAGATGGTCCAGGGGTTGTCCCGGTTCTACCGGCTGACGCTCAATCAGGGCAATGTCTATATTGAACTGGAGAAGGAGCTGGACCAGGTGGCTACGTACTTGGAGATCCAGCGGGTCAAATATGCGGACGCCTTCACGCTGCACGTGGATGTGGACGAGGAGATCATGCATATGCAGGTGATTAAGCTTCTGCTGCAGCCTTTTGTGGAGAATATATTCAAGCACGCCTGGTTCGGTGAGACCATTGCCATCCGGCTGACCGGCAAGCGTGTGGGGGACAATATTGAACTCAAGGTAATTGATAACGGGATTGGCATGCGTCCCGAGGTGGTCAAGCGTATGATGCAGGGGCCGAGCCAGTCGGGCGGTTACGGTGTGAAAAATGTGAATGAGCGGATCAAGCTCAGATACGGTGATGCGTACGGGGTGACGATTGCCAGCTTCTACGGTGGCGGTACAACCGTGCGGCTGCTGCTCCCTGCCGGGCTTCAGGGTCACGAGGAGCTGTAAGACAGGCGCCATAATTCGAATGGCTGAGCGTCATAGGGTCATGTACACATACAGGAGGACAAGATTGCGATGAGTATCAATGTATTACTGGTTGACGATGAAGCGATCGATCTGGAGTGGCTGCGGCGCAGAGTGCTGGCCAGCCCGCTCGATCTGGCAGTGGTAGGGACGGCGAACAGCGGCTTCAATGCGCTTAAGATCATGGAACAGGAACGGGTGGATATCATCCTGTCCGATATACGGATGCCTATTATGACGGGTACAGAATTCGCGCGGCGGGCTAAGGTCATTCATCCGAAGGTCAAAATTGTCTTCATCAGCGGCCACGAGGATTTCAGCTATGCCAAGGAAGCGATTGAGATCAATGCCTCCGGCTATTTATTGAAACCTGTGGAAGACAAGGATCTCTACGACATGCTGGAATCCCTGTCTGCCGCTCTGGAGCAGGAACGGGAGCAGAGCCGATCCTTCACCGAAGCGCTATCCCTGGTGAATAAGGAGCTGATTCTGCGCTGGTTCGAGGATACATCGCCTGAACCGGCAGAGCCGCATCTGCGCAGCGCCCTGAATCCGCTGCTCATGAAGGGAGCGGCCGCAGCGATTATCGAGATCGATGATCTGGAATGGAAAATGCGCGACCTGTCCGAGGAGGATGCACGTGTCAAGACGCGGCAGATGGCTTCACTGATCAGAGCCTTCGTGGAGAGCACCAAGCTGGGAACCCTGATTCCCGTCCATCATCACCGGTTCGTGATTCTGTGCAGCCATCCTTCGGACAGCTTCCTCAGTCTGCTGGATGAGCTGATTAAGCAGATGGCCGGGAGCTCTCCCTGCACCTTAACCATCGGGGTCGGGCGTTACGCCCAGGATGAAGCGGGGCTGCATGAATCTTACCAGCAGGCAACGGCCGCACTCAGCGCGAAGTGGCTGCTCGGGAAGAACCGGCTGATCCGTGATAACCTGGAGTCTTCCCCGCGCGGTACGCCGGGGGCCCGGATCGAACAGACGGTTGTGCAGCTGCTGGAAGCGATCATCCAGTACGATCTGGTGGCGATTGACGATCATCTGCTGGAGCTGTTCACGAATGCCGGCAAGAAGGACGTCTATGAGCTGATTATCCGTATTACCTCCAAGCTGCATGCTGATCTTCAGCAGCAGAATGAGAATCTGTATGAGCTGCTCCAGTGGGAGTCCCATCAGCCGGACATCCTGTTCCAGTTCGAGACGATTCATGATATTCTGTCGTGGATGAGACGGAGATTCTTCGAGCTGTCGGAGCTGCTGTACGTGAAGCGGCAGCGGCAGAAGCGCAAGCTGATCGACGAGATTATGAATTATGTGGAGGAGAATCTGGAGAAGAAGATCACGCTGAAGGAGGTAGCCGCCCACTTCGACTTCACCCCGAACTACCTGGGCTTCTTGTTCAAGGAAGAATACGGTGTTCCCTTCAGCGAGTATGTCAACGAGCGCAAGACGGGCAGAGTGTTCGAGCTGCTAAGTGATCCGACGCTTAAGATCTATGAGATTGCCGAACGGATGGGCTATAAGAATATTATCTATTTCAACCGGCAGTTCAAGCAGATCACAGGCATGACACCGGGGGAATACCGCAAGAAACAGAAAATCTAAGTTGAAGATTACCAAACGTTGCCAGTCCTGATTTCCAAATCAGAGGCAACGTTTTTTGTGTTTTTGGAAAGCATATATTTTAAACCGATCGTTGAAAAAGTATTACTTTTAGTTGATAGCCCTAATCCACACCGGAAGAACGCTTATTTATAATAAGGCTATAGAGAAATGGGAATGGGAAAGGGGATTCAAGATGAAACAGAAACAACACGGATTCTGGGACGATGTCAAGAAATACAGATCCTTGCTTCTTATGCTGACACCGGCTGTATTGTTCTTTCTGCTCTTTGCTTATCTGCCTATGTCGGGTATTGTGCTGGCATTTAAGCAATTTGATTATACTGGCGGGGTATTCGGCAGTCCGTGGAACGGACTGGATAACTTCAAATTCTTCATTGATTCCGGTGACGCCTGGCGCGTAACCCGAAATACAGCGTTATATAACATCGCATTCATCGTTGTGAACAACGGGCTTCAGATCTTTGCAGCGATCCTGCTGTTCGAGGTTGCGGGCAAATGGTTCCGCAAGCTGACCCAAACGGTATTGTTCCTGCCTTATTTCATTTCCTGGGTTGTAGTTGGAGCCATTGCGTACAACCTGTTCAACTTCGATGTAGGTACCGTTAACGTATTGCTGAAGGGACTCGGTATGCAGCCGGTGGATATCTATAATACGGCAGCCTACTGGCCGTTTATCCTGGTCATTGTCTCCGCCTGGAAGACACTGGGCTACGGAACGATCATGTATCTGGCCGCGATTACCAGCATTGACACCGAGATGTACGAAGCCGCCGAAATTGACGGCGCGAATATTTTCCAGCGCATTATGAAAATTACGATTCCGAACCTGATGCCGACTGTCATCATTCTGGTGCTGCTGGCGATCGGTAATATCTTCCGCGGAGACTTCGGGATGTTCTACAATATGGTCGGCAACAACGGCCTGCTGTTCTCATCCACAGACGTAATCGACACCTTCGTCTTCCGCTCGCTGACCACATCCAATGAAATCGGGATGTCTGCGGCAGCCGGCTTCTACCAATCCCTGCTCGGCTTCGCAACCATCATGCTGGCCAACTATGCTGTACGCCGATACGACAAGGATCGCGCTCTATTCTAGGACAAGGAGGTAATGCCCAATGAGTTCAACCACTGCAAATATTAAATCACCGGAAGTACGCAGAAAGCCTGAGGGCCGGGACAAGATGCTACTATCCATCATCGGATACGTAACCCTTACGGTACTGGCCATCTTCTGTATCTTCCCGTTCATTCTGGTTATCTCTTCCTCTCTGAGTGAAGAGAGCGCGATTATCGAGAAAGGGTTCCAGATCTTCCCGACTGCCTTCTCGACAGAAGCGTACAGCCTGCTGTTCAAGTATCCGGCTGAGATGCTCAGAGCCTATGGCGTGACGATCTCCGTTACGGCCATCGGTACTATTGTCGGATTGTTCCTGACGTCAATGACAGCCTACGTGCTGTCCCGGAGAGATTTCAAATGGCGCAGCCGCTTCTCCTTCTTCTTCTTCTTCACTACATTGTTCAGCGGCGGTCTGGTTCCATGGTACCTGATGATCATCAACTATCTGCATCTGAAGGATACGCTTCTGGTACTGATCCTGCCGATGATGATGAACGTCTTCTATATTATTGTCATGAAGTCCTTCATGAGCAGCATCCCGGATGCCATTACAGAATCCGCCAAAATAGACGGAGCCGGCGATTTCCGGATCTTCATGCAGCTGATTGTGCCGTTGTCCAAGCCCGCCCTGGCGACCATTGGTCTGTTCATTGCCTTGGCTTACTGGAACGACTGGTACAACGCATTGCTCTTCATCTCCAAGTCGGAGCTGATGCCGCTGCAGTATTATCTCTACAAAATGTTAGGCAATATGGATGGAATGCGTAAGGCGATGATGGCTTCCGGTGCGGTGGTCAACACGGACCTGCCAACCGAAAGTCTGAAGATGGCCATGACGATTGTGGCTACGGGACCGATCCTGCTGGCGTATCCGTTCATCCAGAAATATTTTGTAACAGGACTTACGATTGGTGCAGTCAAAGGATGATCACAGGGTAACCTGGTTATCAATATAAGACTTAGGGCAACTATTACTTAAGGGGGAAATACAGGTCATGATGAACAAGAAAAAGAAACTAACAGTTACGCTTGCAACGATGATGGCGCTTGGAACGGTCCTCAGTGCCTGCGGCGGCAATAATAACGCAAATACAGGAGCGGAGGCCACTAAGGCTCCGGCGACATCGGAAGGAGCAACAAATTCCGGTGCTCCGGACACCTCCAAAGAAGTGAAGCTCAAAATGATTCTGCTCGGGCCACAGCCTGGCGATTATGACAAGGTCTTCGGAGAGCTGAACACCAAGCTCAAAGAGAAAATCAATGCCACAGTAGAAACTGAATTCCTCGATTGGTCCGACTGGACCCAGAAATATCCGCTGAAATTCGCAGCGAACGAAGACTTCGATCTCGTATATACAGCGAACTGGGCCTTCTATAACGATCAGGCGCTGAAAGGCGGATTCCTGGAGCTAACAGATGATATGCTGACCAAATACATGCCACAGACCTGGGAAGCGATGCCGAAAGTGAACTGGCAGCAAGCCAAGGTGGACGGCAAGCTCTACATGGTTCCTAATAACAATGTTGAAGTAACCGACAAAGTGGTGCTGTACCGTGAGGATCTGCGCAAAAAACACAATCTGCCTGAAATCAACAGTGCTGAATCATATGCTACTTATCTGAAGGCCATTGCCAAAGATGAGAAAGGCATCACCGCATTCGGTGCCAAGCCTGCAGACGGCTGGAAATTCCATGAGCTGGATCAGACGCTGCTGGAGCAGAACAACAACTTCAACCTGGTAGATGCAAGCCTGCTTCCGCTGGCGTACAAGCTGGATGATGCATCCGGTAAAGTCTTCAATATCTATGACACACCTGAATTCACTTCCCTGCTTCAATATTACAAAGACCTGGCCGATAACGGCGCGTGGTCCAAGAACGTAGTCAGCAACAAAAACGATGTATGGCAGGATGTGAAAGCAGGCAAGGTATCCTCCTATGCGCACAATCTGGGTACTGTAGCGGCTAACCTGGCTGAAATGCGCCGTGACAAACCGGATGTAGAGCTGGGCATTGCTGACCTTACCCCGGACAAAAAGAAAATTGCTGCGATCTCTACACAGAACGGGATGTCCGTCCATGCGACCTCTAAGAACCCAGAGCGCGCCCTGATGCTGCTCGATCTGCTGCAGAATGACAAGGAAATTCACGACTTGACTATGTACGGTATCGCCGGAAGCAACTACAATCCGGAAGGCGACAAGAAGTTCACCGCCGGTCCTGCTGCCGCTAACTACACTGGCTTCTCGAACTGGGGCTGGAACTCCCCGCTGAACCGTCAGGATGCAGCGTATCCTAAAGAAGCGGACGATATGTTCAACACTTGGCAGTCCAGCATCTATCACTTCCCGCTGGAAACCTTCGTCTTCGACACTACGCCAGTGAAGAACGAAGTGGCTAACATCGGCAACGTGATGTTGCGTTATGCGATTCCGCTTGAGTATGGCTTGATCGATGATCTGGCTAAAGGTCAGGCAGACCTGATCAAGCAGCTGAAATCAGCAGGTCTGGATAAAGTACAGACTGAAATGCAGACACAGATCGATGCGTTCCTCGCAGCGCAGAAATAACAGAATAAGCTTACGGGCTGCCCCAAAGCATTAGCTTTGGGGCAGTTTTTATGAAATTATAGGTATAGGTTGTACACGGATCATACATTAGGGCAAAGGAGCGATTCTCATGAAATATACGATACAGGCTGGAGTGTCTCCCAAAAAAATCTACCCGTCCACACTGCGGCTGGGCGGGAGCAACCCCCAAGGGGACGAGCTCAGCTTCACCAATTATTATATGGAGCTGAACGGCAAGCCCTACTTCGCCATCTGCGGGGAATTCCATTATTCACGGTATCCCGAAGCGGACTGGGAGAGCGAGATCCGCAAGCTGAAGCTGTCGGGAATTAACGTGGTTGCGACTTATATTTTCTGGAATCATCATGAAGAGCTGGAAGGGGAGTTCGAATGGGCGGGCAACCGCAACCTCCGGCGATTCGTGGAGCTGTGCCGGGAGAATGGCCTATACGTCATCCTGCGTGTGGGTCCGTTCTGTCATGGCGAGGTCAAGAACGGCGGACTGCCGGACTGGCTGTTCGGGCGTGAATTCGCGGTTCGCTCCAATGACGAGGGCTACCTGAAGTATGTGAACCGACTGTTCCGGGAAATCGGCAATCAGTCTGATGGGCAGATGTTCAAGGATGGCGGCCCGGTGATCGGGATTCAGCTGGAGAATGAGCTGAATGCTGCGGCCGCTCTCTGGGAAGAGACCGCCAAGCAGGGTGACGAATATCTCAGCGGCGGCGCAAGCGGGGAAGCCGGATCGGAGCATATGCGTCTGCTTAAGAAGGTTGCGGTGGATTCCGGTCTGATCGCTCCGATCTATACCAGCACCGGCTGGGGCGAGGCGCCGTTCCTGGAGGATGAGGTGCTTCCGCTGTATGGCGGGTATGCATATACTCCGTGGAGCATCAGTGATCCGAATCAGGTCCAGAAGCCAACGCCGGAATATGTATTCGTGAACTTCCATGATGACAAGGCGCCGGGCGGCGAATTCAATCCGCCGTATGCGCGGACGAAATACCCGTTCGCCTGCTGTGAGATGGGCGGCGGGATGCAGACCTGGTATCTGTCCCGGTTCCAGGTGGAGCCGGAAAGTGTAATTGCCATGACCTTAATGAAGCTTGCCGGGGGCTGCAACTTCATCGGGTATTATATGTTCCACGGCGGAACGAATCCGGTGGGAAGAACGGGATACCTGAACGAGAGCACCACCCCGAAGCTGACCTATGACTTCCAGGCGCCGATTGGCGAATTCGGCCAAATTCGCGAGTCGAATCATCTGCTTCGTCCGCTTCATTATTTCCTGCGCCGGTTCGCAGACCGGCTTGCACCGCTGGCAACTGTGCTTCCCGAGGGGGCAGAAGCAGTTACGCCGGAGGATGCGCATACGCTGCGTTATGCAGTCCGCACGGACGGCAAGTCCGGGTTCCTGTTCGTCAATAATTATCAGGACCATGTGGAGATGGATACGCATGAGGAGGTTGTGTTTACGGTAGAGCTGGGAGAGGAGACGCTAAGCTTCCCGCAGCGGAGTAAGCTGACGGTTCAGCCCAAGGCTTCCTTCCTGCTGCCGTTCAACTTCGCACTGGATGGTCTGAATCTTAAGTCTGCTACAGCCCAGCCTGTAACGGTTGTCGAAAGCGAGGAAGCGGCTACCTACTTCTTCTCCATGCCAGAGGGGGTAGACGGTGAGTTCCAGATCGACGCGGCTGCTGGCATTCTTGATGTGACTGCGGATGCCGGGGACGTAGCAGAGAATGGCGGCTACAATGTGCTGATTCCGCATGACCAATCTTCGATGATTGTGATCCGGCGGGACGAAGCCAGAGAAGTCCGCATCTATGCAATGAGCGCTCGTGAAGCTGCGGCTCTGTGGGAGCTTGAGGAGAACGGTCAGAACCGCATCATCTTCTCACCGGCTCCTCCTGTTCAGACCCCGGACGGGATGGAATTCATCAGCCCGGGACATCATGCGTTCACATTCCGCGAATACACGGGTGGAGCTGAGGCGGCAACGCAGTGGAATACGCCGCAGGCGGATGCAAAGGTGAGCGCACGTACAGAAGGCTTGTTCCAGGCTTATGAGGTACAGGTACCGCAGAAGGAAGTCGCGGTTACGCTGCGCCGGATTCAGGACCACAAGGTTGTCCTCCAGTTGCCCGAGGATGTCCTCGAGAGCACGGAAGAAGTACTGCTGAGCATCGACTATACCGGAAATGTAGGCTATGCCTTCGCTGCCGGACAACTGTTCCACGACCATTTCTATAACGGCTTGCCGTGGGAAATCGGCCTGTCCCGGTTCCGGGAGGTGCTGCGCCGGGGTGAGATTGTGCTGGAGACCACGCCGCGCCGCACCGGTGCCGTCAAGCTGGCCGGCGATGCCGCCATGGCCGTGGAGAAGGTATTCGAGGGCGAAGCCGTTGCCGTGTTCCATAGTGTGACCGCTTCTCCAGTGTACCGGATCGCGCTTAGACGGTAAAGAAACGACTTCAACGTCCCTGTGGCCCATCCGCCCCGTGGACCATCGCCCCCTCTTTACCTTCGCTGGGAGGCTGGTGCGGTACTTCGCGGTTCTATGCGGACTGGGAGGCCCTTATAGTCCTGAAAGGGCTGGATTCGCCGAACTTGCGGACTCAGTGGACCTTAAGCTGCTTATTTGCAGTCATTGCGGGCCCGAAATTGCAAAATAAGTGCATCTGAGTCCGCAGGCGCGAAAAACAGGGCAGTATTAGCGAAATAAGGTCATCTGAGTCCGCATCTCCTGGGGGAATCCGGGATGGGTGGCAGGCTGCGCGGAAGGGATTTTGGAACTGGAGGAGCGGCAGCGTCCGCCTGAAAGCTTTCCGTAGGAAAGCTAGCTTCGGAAGCATAGTCTGTTTGGATTTCTACTGCGGCCAGCAATTTGAATCGGGAAATCCAAACCTAACAGCGGCTGGAATTCCAAAATCTCCGCAGTGATGGTTATACCAGGGAATCAAAACAGAAAAAGGCACGGCCCGAGCGAATTCGCTTAGGCCGTGCCTTATTTACCGTTCGGAAGCGGGCAGAGTAGAGGGGAAGTACAGGATCAGCCCTTAACCGCCCCTGCCACAACGCCCTTCACAATGTATTTCTGCAGGAAGATGAAGACCACGATCGAAGGAAGCACCGCCATTACCATAGCGGTCATGGCATACTGCCAGTCCGAGGTATACTGGCCCACGAAGGTGTAAGCGGCCAGCGTTAACGTTTTCGTCTCCGGCGAACCATTGACCATCAGCAGCGGGAGCAGGAAGTCATTCCAGATCCACATGACATCAATGATGACAATGGTCGTGGTGACCGATTTCAGCAGCGGGAAGATCACGCTGAAGAACAGGCGGAAGCCGGAAGCGCCGTCAATCGTCGCGCTCTCATCAATCTCCGTTGGGATTCCCTTCACGAAGCCGTGATAGATGAACACCGCCAGCGGAGCGCCGAAGCCCCAATACAGGAGACCCAGTCCCCAGGTGCTCTCCGACAGGTTCAGGTTCTTGGCGGTCTGGAGGACCGTCAGCATGATCGACTGGAACGGGATCAGCATCGGCATAATGCACAGGAAGTACAGGACACCGCTCCATCTGGTTTTGGTCCGGGCCAGCTTATAGGCGGCGATGGAGGAGATGAATACAATACCGAGCAGGCCGACACCGGTAATGATGAAGTTATTCAGGAACAGCCGCGGATAGTTGATGAACTCCCAGACATAGGCGTAGTTGCTGAAGGTCAGCTTCTGCGGCAGGGCGATGACATCGGTCATGACCTCGCCGAAGCTTTTGAGCGAATTGATAATCGTCAGGAATAGCGGGTACAGGAACAGCAGAGACAAGAGGACCAGAATAACCTCCAGGATGATCTTGCCTGCCTTGTTGTGGTTGGTTGTCATTAGGCCTCTACCTCTCTCCGTTTAAAGACGGTCAGCTGGATGATCGTTACGGCAAGCACGGCAAGGAACAGAATGAGCGCTTTGGCTGTACCGTAGCCGTACAGGTTGTTCTGGAATGTATCCCGGTAGATATCATAAGCGATACTATACGTAGTTCCGCCGGGACCGCCGCCGGTCAGTGACAGGATGACATCGAACACCTTGATCGAATTGGTGAGCGCCATGAACACAGAGATCGTGATCGATGGGGCAAGCAGCGGCAGCGTAATGCTGAAGAATCGTCTCAGCGGTCCGGCACCGTCAACCGTAGCAGCTTCCTTGAGATCCTCAGGCACAGATTGCAGACCGGCAATGTAAATGACTAGATAGAACCCGATGGACTGCCAGATGGATACGCCCAAGATGGAGATGAAGGCCAGACCCGGTGTCCCGAGCCAGCTTAGATCGAAGATCGCCCAGCCTGTGCTCTCGCCCAGCGAGTTGAAGCCCTGCATGAAGATGAATTTCCAGATGAAGCCGACAATGACCAGACTGAGGATATACGGGATGAAGAAGGCCGCTCTCAGCCAGGAGGTGCTTCTCAGCTTCATGTCCAGCAGCACCGCCAGCAGAATCGCCAGCACGTTGACTATGACAATGTAGAGCACCGCATATTTAATCGTGAACCAGGCGGCATCCGAGAAGTTGGTATCGCCTGCGAAGATCTGCTTGAAATTATCCAGGCCGACGAACTTGGGGTGCTTGGAGATCCCGTTCCACTTGGTCATCGAATAGCGGATGGTCATGGCGAAGGGAATATAGAAGGCTACAGCGATACAGATCAGAACCGGGAGAGTAAAGATTCCGAATTCGAATTTCTCGCGCCATCTTTTGCCGAGTGTTTTTAACATGGATGCACCTCTTCTTGAGTTATAGGGTGGGAGTATTAGGCCTGTCTTGCCACACTTAACCATTCCGGTTAGTCTATATTGTGTATTATAGAGCAGACCCGTATCGTCAAAAATGGATTTAAGAGTACAGTTAAGGGTAAAAAGGTGAACGGACTGCGGAGGCCGGAAAAGTCCCCAAAACCGGCAGCGGGGAGAGCGGAGAGCATCATGAGAAAAGTGTGGGTTAAGCTGATCGAGCCTATAATGGCGCGGGTGTCCCGACGCCTGGCTAACAAGCTGATTCTGTTATTTACGATTATCATCATCCTGGTGGTCAGTTCACTCACCTACATATCCTATAGCATGCTGCAGCGGGAATCGGTCGATAACAGCATGGCCAGTACGGGCAATAATTTGCTTCTGGTCGGACGGAATCTGGAGAGCTATCTAAGCGGGATTGAGCAATTGTCTCTGCCGCAGATCTCCTACGATGAGTTCAATTATGCGCTTTTGCATGAATCGGAAGACTACAGCTCCCGGATGTACGTGGAGGATTATCTGCGGAATCTGTATTTTTCGCGCAATGATCTGGAGGCTGTATATCTCTATGTAATTAAGGAGCAGAAGTATTATTATGTCACCAAGGAGAACTATAACATCACCGTCCGGGTATCCGAGCATCCGCCTGTTGATGACCTGCCGTGGTATAAGCGGGCGCTTAAGAGTCCGTACAACCGTTCCTATCAGTCGTTTGTGGAGGAGCAGCCGGCCAGCTTGAACAGCGCCGATTATCCCGTTAACCATAACAAGGTGTTCATGGGCTACCACCGGCTGATCCGCTCCATCGTGTCGCGCGAGCCGCAGGCGGTGTTGTCGCTGTATCTGAATTCCTCCGTGACGGATGAGATTATGCGGGATATCCCGTTCAGCACCGGAGAGCATCTGATGTATATCAGCCCGGACGGGGAGCCTTTCAAGGTGGATGACAAGCAGTTCTACCGGGAGAGCAAGGAGGCGGGATTGGCGAAGCTGCTGACACCGGAGCAGAAGGGGCGCGTAACCTGGTCAGACAAGGAGCAGAAGTACCTGGTAATCTACGATATCAGTCAAAAGGAAGGCTGGAAGCTCGTCAAGCCGATTCCCTACACCCAGATCTATGAGGCGGCGACAACGACACGTACGTTAAGTGTGGGGATTGGCCTGCTGTTCCTGATCGTCTCTGTAGTGCTGGTTAGCTTCACCTCGAACCGGATTACCCATCCGCTGAAGAATCTGTCGCTCCAGATGCAGCGGTTCAGTACCGGGAGCTTCGATGCACAGGCTGCGGTTGCGGGCAAGGATGAGATCGCCTACCTGTCGCGCCATTTCAACAAGATGGTCGAGAAGACGAATGAGCTGATCAATGAACGCTATAAAATGAAAATCGTTGAAAAGAACGCCGTCCTGAAAGCCCTGGAGGCCGAGATTAATCCCCATTTCCTGTACAATGCGCTCCAGGCGATCTCCACCAAGGCGCTCAAGAACAACAACGATGATATTGTCGAGATGGTGGACAACCTGGCCCTAACCCTGCGATACTGCATTAGCGGCAAGGATGTTGTGCTGGCAAGGGAGGAACTGCGGCATATCGAGCGGTATCTGGCCTTGCAGAAGGCGCGGTTCGGGAACCGGATGCAGGTGGTATACGCCTGGGATGAGAGCCTGATGGAGCTGCGAATCCCCAAGCTGTCGATCCAGACGCTGGTGGAGAACTGCATCAAGCATGCGCTGGAAAAGGTATCGAGTACGGTTACCATCACCATTGAGGCGCATATCACCGGCACTCACAGCGTGATCTCCGTGCTGGATGACGGGCCGGGCATCAGCGGAGAACGGCTGGAGCAGGTGCTGAATTCACTTCAGATCCAGTGGGAGGACCGCGCAGCGGACACTGCCGAAGAGGACGGCATGGAGAGTATCGGGCTGAAGAATCTGAATACCCGGCTGAAGCTGTTGTATGGAGAAGAGTCGGGTCTGGTCATTCATAGTACAGAAGAGGGAACACGAATGGATATGCGGTTGCCGCGGGGAGGAGTAGGACAACATGTATAGAGTGCTGATTATTGATGATGAGGAGCCGCTGCGCGAAGCGATCCATATCCTGGGGGATTGGGAGGGCCTCGGTGTCAGTGAGGTGCGGGAGGCGACAGACGGGAAGGCAGGACTTGAGCTGCTGCGCCGTGAGCGGTTCGATCTGGTGCTGGTTGATATGAAAATGCCGGAGCTGAGCGGAGCCGAGCTGCTGCAGATTGCCGAGCAGGAATTCCCGGACCTGCTGCTGATTGTGATCAGCGGCTATAATGATTTCGAGTATACGCGCCAGGCCATCCGTTCGAAGGTGGTGGATTACCTGCTGAAGCCGGTGAACCGCACAGACCTTAACCTTGCGCTGCGCAAGGCGGTGGGGGTGCTGGAGGCCAAGCGGAAGCGGGAGAGCGAGTTCATAACCCGCAATATTACGCTCAATATGTCGCTTCCGAAGCTGAAGGAGAAGATGTATCTGTCCATCATTGACCGGAGCTTCAAGACCCAGTCCAATGAGGCTTTTCTCCCGCTGATCGGGGCGGACGGGGCGGCGAGCCACTTCGCTGTCGGCCTTCTGCGGATGCTTAATCTGGAACAGGTACGTAAGGAAAGATTCCATGGGGACCGGGATCTGCTGCATTTTGCCGTAACGAATGTGATGAACGAGAACACGGACGGGCAGTTCGAGTCGTTCAGCTTCGCCAGCCCCAAGGGGGAGCGCGAGTTCATTGCCATCTTCACTATGAAGGGCGGTTATGAAGCGGATGCGGCCTTCCTGTCGCTGCACCATATGAAGAAAGCAGCCTCCACCTTGAAGGAGCTGTTCGGAATCATCTGTGCCGGGGGAATCGGGCAGCCTTGCAGCGATTCGCTCAGCATTGCCGCTTCTTATGAGCAGGCCAAAGCATCACTAGATACGATCGACCTGCTCAGCCTGAAGGGCAGCCTGATCGCACAGGGCAGAGCAGTGAACCCGGTATCGCGGGATAATCCCTCCCTGACCGGACGGATGCCGCAGATCCGCAGCGCGCTGGAGAGCGGGAATGTGAATCATGCGCGCAGCATCCTCGGCGAATTCATCCGCAAATGCCAGGAGGCGGAAGGTTTCACGCTCGGGGAGGCGGACCGGACCCTGCAAGGGTTCCTGTTGCTGTTAAATGAAATTGCAGCAGGGCTGGATGCCATGCCGCCGGAGATCCGCAGCGGGAAGGACAGCAGCCTGGCATCTCTGGGCATCCTCAGCGATTTTGCCTCCTTCGGGCAGTTTGCGGGCGTGCTTCATGACATCTTCGACCGTTATGCGGGAGAGATCAGCCGGACGGTGGCCGGAGACCGCAGCGGCGTGTTGGAGAATATTAAGGCATACATTGATAACCATTATTTCGAGGACATTAAGATATCGATGTTCACGGAACAATATTTCTTGAGCAGAGAGTATTTGATGAAGCTGTTCAAGGGACAATATGGCTATGGTATTCACGAGTATGTGCAAAAGGTAAGAATGGACAAAGCCAAAGTACTGCTGACCGATCCTGCCCTCAAAATTCAGGATATCTCTGAAATGCTGGGATACAAGGACAAGAACTATTTCAGCAAGGCGTTCCGCAATTACTATGATTGCTCCCCTTCTGAATTCCGGCTGCAGCTGCCAGGGGTAGAAAAGTGAAACGGTTACATGGACACTTTTTTACCCTTATCCGTTCACTTATGTACATTCTTATCCTTTTTCTTTTTATTTAGAATGATGAGCAAGACCACAAGATGCATAAGGAAAAAGGGGGCAACAATATGTTAAAACGATTCATGGCATTATCTGCGAGTCTGCTGCTGGTGGGCGGACTGCTGGCCGGTTGCGGCGGAAATAACAACAATAATGTCGCTAACAACACGGGTGGAGCAGCCGGAGCAGGCAATACGCCTACGGATTCCTCCAAGCCCGTCACGATTAATATGTTCACCGCCTCGCCCGAATACACGGATGCCTTCAATGCTTATATTGCGGAATACAAGAAGGTTAAGCCGAATGTTACGATCAATCTGGAAATCATGCAGGCGGACTACAATACGGTGCTGAAATCCAAAATTGCCGCAGGCAGCACACCGGATGTGTTCCAGACCACGGCGGGCGGGGATATCGATACTTTTGCCGAATACAGCGCTGACTTGACCAATGAGCCACTGGCCGCAGCGATGACGGATGCAGTCCGCTCGAACATGAGCTCTACAGATGGCAAAGTCCTCGGACTGCCGGTGAAGGGCAACCTGTTCGTCCTGATGTACAACAAGAAGCTGCTGGCGGATGCCGGCATCACGGAAGTGCCTAAGACAACAGCTGAAATGGACGATGCGATTACCAAGCTTGAAGCCAAGGGCATCACACCCTTCGCCAACGCCTATAAAGAGTGGTGGGTATGGAAGCATATCTTCCAGCACTTCGTAGACGCCGCAGCCACCGATGCCGGAACCGATGCCAAGACGCTCGTAGCGGACTTCATCGCCGGGAAGACGACCTTCAAGGATCATCCGGTGCTGAAGGACAACTTCTTCAGCTTCATTGACACAACCGTTAAGCATGGTACAGACAAGCCGCTTGAACGCGACAGCAATGCTGAGGTCAGTGATTTCGCCTTGGGCAAAACAGCCTTCATGACTGGTAAAGGCGCGTGGGATGAAGAAGCGATTAAGAAAATCACCCCTGACTTTGACCTCGGCATCGCCGGGTACCCTGTCAGTGACAAGCCGGAGCAATCCCAGATTATCACCGGTGCCGACCAGGCACTGCGGATCAATAAGGATTCTGCGGTAGCAGCGGAAACGATTGAATTCTTCAACTGGCTGTATACTTCCGACTACGGGAAGAGCTGGTTCTCTAACGTAGCGAAGGTCATTCCTCCAATCAAGGATGCCCCGATGCCTGACTTGCAAATGCCTAAGGAAATGGAAGAAATCCTGAAGACGGAGAAATCCGGCGACCTGTCGGTGAACTACTCTCTGGATACGTTCCACCAGAAATTCGGTGAGCTGATGCAGGCTTATATCGGCGGCAGCAAGACGAAGGATCAGGCGATTGATGAAATTCAGAAGGCTTGGATTCAATTCGGGTCTGCGGAATAAAATTTTGATTTGACCTTAACGGCCTCCGAAGTAAGCTTTATTACTGAGGGGGCCTTCTTTCTATGTAACGCAGATTTTTAGGCGGGGGAGGGGGTGTAAGTGGCTGGACGTAACTGCAGTGAATGTTTGGGCCTCCGGCCGCTGTTGTCTCCAGATTTCTTGATTTTACCGCTGGTAGCGGTTGAACTCCGGAGACAAAGGCGGACGCTATCGCTCCTTCAACCCAAACTTCACCTCCGTTACTTCGCCACTTACACGAGCACCGCAGGAAATCAGCAGTTACGAATAGAAGAGATGGCCTCCTAATCAGGGGAGGCAGAAAAACAGGAAACCAAGGACAACAACAACCTTTGTAAGGAGGCAAATCAGATATGCAGAGCAGGCTCATAGACATAGCCGAGAACGGGCTTTATCTTACCATAGAAATTACAGAGCAGCAGGATGTGCGGCTGCTGCATTTTGGCGCAGCGCCGCTGGAAGCAGGGAACATAGAAGACAAGCAGATGGCAAGCTTCCGGCTGCTGGAGCTGCAGCTGTCGGGGGAAGACCGGGCGGAATATCACGGGCGGACGCACCGCGCGTCTTATCCGGGATTGCGGATGGTGTATGACGGGCATAAGGACACGGTGAATCCGCTGGGGCGGAAGCTGGAACTAACGCTGGCTGACCCGCTGACGGGTGTGAAGGCAGTACAGCATTATCAGTTCTATTCTGGCGTGCAGATTGTGCGCTCATGGACAGTACTGATTAATGAAGGCGACGCAGAAGCGGCTGTGGAGTACCTGTCTTCGTTCGCACTTACAGGAGTGGACAAGGAGGGCAACGGAGACCGGAATGACAAAATCGAAGTGAGTATTGCTCACAGCGGGTGGCAGAGTGAGCTGCAGTGGAAAAGCTACAGCCTGCCCGAGCTGGGTATGTCCCATCTCGCTGACCGTGGCTCGAAACGGATTGCCGCCAGCAATACCGGGTCCTGGTCAGCGGCGGAGCTGCTGCCAATGGCCGTGCTGCGCAATAAGGAGAGCGGGAGCAGCCTGTTCTGGCAGATTGAACATAACGGCTCCTGGCACTGGGAGCTGACGGATCAGGCCGACCAGCTCACGCTGCTGGTCAGCGGTCCTACGGAGCATGACAACCACTGGTGGCTGAAGCTCGCCCCCGGCGAAGCGTTCACCTCCGTGCCGGTGGCCGCAGGTGTAGTAGAGGGCGGGTTCGGAGAGGCGGCAGAGCAGCTTACCGCGTACCGGCGGCTGATCCGCAGACCGAATGAGGATAATGAGCTGTTGCGGGTGATTTTCAACGACTACATGAACTGCCTGTGGGGAAGCCCGACAACGGAGAGGCTATTGCCGCTGATTGATGCTGCTGCCGAGGTCGGCTGTGAATACTTCTGCATCGACGCGGGCTGGTATGCTCCCGGTGAATGGTGGGACGGGGTCGGGGAGTGGGAGCCTTCGGCTGAGCGCTTCCCGGAAGGTATCAAGTACGTGCTGGATGTAATCCGCAGCAAGGGGATGATTCCGGGTCTGTGGCTGGAGCTGGAGGTGATGGGCATCAACAGTCCGAAGCTTGCGGAGACCGACGACAGCTGGTTCTTCATGCGCCATGGCAAGCGGGTCAAGGACCGCAGCCGCTATCAGCTCGATTACCGTAATCCGGCGGTCATCAAGCATGCTGACAGCGTGATTGCCCGGCTGGTCGGGGAATACGGCGTCGGGTATATCAAGATGGACTATAATATCAATGCTGGAATTGGTACGGAGACGGCAGCGGACAGCTTCGGGGACGGTCTATTGCAGCATAACCGTGCCTATCTGGCTTGGCTGGACAGTATCTTCGCCCGTTATCCGCAGCTCGTCATCGAGAACTGCTCCAGCGGCGGGATGCGGATGGACTATGCCATGCTCAGCCGCCACAGCATCCAGTCCACCAGTGACCAGGAGGATTATGTGAAGTATGCTGCCATTGCCGCAGGTTCTCCGGCTGCACTGACTCCCGAGCAATCGGCGGTCTGGTCGTACCCGCTGCGCGAAGGTGACGATGAAGAGGTCATTTTCAATATGGTTAACTCGCTGCTGCTTCGCGTCCACCAGAGTGGTCATCTGGCTGAGTTAACGCCAAGACGCCGGGCGCTGGTGAAGGAGGCACTGGATTATTACAAGTCTATCCGCGCCCACATTCCGCAAGCCTTCGCCTTCTGGCCGCTCGGTCTGCCCGACAGTGGCGGGGAATGGGTCAGCTTCGGCCTGCGTCATGGAGACATCCGCTATATCGCTGTATGGCGGATTGCCGGAGAAGCGGCGGCGGTCAGGCTGCCTGTTCCTGAGCTGAGGGGACGCGATGCGGAGGCCCGGTGTGCGTATCCTGAGGCGCACGGGTCGCAGTGGAGCTGGGACGCTGTGGAAGGCAGCTTGAGCGTTACGCTGCCCGCAGGCAAGACTGCCAGGCTGTTTGAGCTTCGTTCGTAGGGCGAGCTTCGCATACCAAGAAGAGGCTGAACAGCAGATATGGGGCGTTCTGCACACAAAAAAGGGGTATTTCTGCGCCGGAGGATGGCTGCTGAAATACCCCTTTTTGCTACTTGATGAAGCTTAGACTTTTCCGCAACAAACGCCGGGTGTAATAAAAGGACAAGAGAAGGAGGAACGCGAGAACTAAGCTGAAGGGCAAGCTGAGAATGACCGGGACCGAATAGGACGGGGTCAGATTCATCCCTATGGCACTGACTCCGAAGGTCCGCAGCAAGCCCGCTATCGGGGCGATGACGGCACAGATGAAGCTCCCGGCCACCCAGACGCCCAGCACGGGCAATGCAAAGAGGATGACGAAACCTTTTGCCAGATAGTTCAGCAGTAAGGGCATTGCACCAGAGGAAGATTTCATTTCGTGTTACCTCCATCGTTATGTATTCATCTGAATAATCTTGCCTACCTGCGAACGGGGATGAACCGTCAGCGTCTCACGGTAACGGATCTCCCGGATTGAGCATCCCGGTCCGAGTGTAACCTTCTGTCCGCACACAAGGTCTGCCTGCGTCCGGTACAGGGTGATGTCAGCGCCTTCAATGATCTCGCAGCGCAGCTTGCGGAAAGGGCTCAGCGGAATAGGGAGCAGCTTGAAGGAGGGCGATACGATAATATCACCTTCAGAGGTCATGTGCCTGATCTTGCACAGGGACCCCAGCTTGATCCGGATGGTGCTTGTGCAGGATAAGCGGTCTATACGCACGCAGCCCTCAGCCTTGAATTCTTCTGCGGCAGCCTCCCCGGTAACAGACAGGTATCCGTTGGCCGTGATGCTCACGCCCCTGAGTTCAGTAACGCGCAGACTGCCGAAGCTGCTCAGCTCCTGCGCATGGCAAGATAACCCTATGGAGCATTCTCCTCTAAGCTTCAGGCGCGCTGTGCTCAAGCTCCCGCTGACATGCAGGTGGCCCAGCACCTCCACATGGGAGGCGTCCATATCTCCCCGGCAGATCCGGGAGCCGTTGATTTTAAGAGGTTTATTGGATTCCGGCATCGGGTTCAGTGCAGGCATAGGTTCGTTCACCGCCGTTTTATAATATTTAAGTAACTATAATATATATTAAATGAAATATATAATCAATATATGTTCTCCGACAAAAAAACTGCACTTCCCTAAGGGAAATGCAGTCTGTTCGTAAAGTATAGCCGTTGGTGTTACTCTAACATTCCGCCCATCAGTTCATCGATTCTCTGGAGGGTTGAGGAGATTTTGTCGAGGTCAGTCAATGCAAAGGTGTCGAACAGAGAAAGGATGTGCTGCTTGCCTGATCCGGTGAGAACAATATTGACGACTCTGCGGTCTTCCTTCGTGCGCACTCTCTCGACGTATCCCAGATCCTCCAGCTTATCGCACATGAACGAAGCGGCTCCCGGAGTAATCACTAGCCGCTCTGAGATATCCGTAATATTAAGGGAGCCAGTGAGCTGGAGCAGGAACAACAGCATGATCTGATTCTGCGAGAGCGCCCCCTTCTTCGTAATCCGGTCTATGAACGCCTGCGACTTCTGCTGCACGCTGGCCATATGATCCATGACGGTATAGACGGCTTGTTCTTTCTCTGCTTCTTTGCTCATGGAAACACTCCAATATAGTGTGGTAATTAAAATATATAGATTGTATAACTTTTTTGTCAAGTAAGTATGGGGGTAACATAGTTCTTAAGGATCAGCCGTAAGGTAGGGGAAGAACCGCTTCAGCAATATAACTACAGTATTACGGGGGAAAATAGTACGAAAAGAATAAAATGGATATAAAACAGTTTTGGTTATAGATTTGTCGAAAAAACTCTAAACTTTGTCGAATTATTTGTCGATAAATATCAAAAGATGTAGAAATAAAATTGACAGGAAAGAAATAGCACTTTACAATGCTATTATAGAGTAATCATTTCTACTTATTAGAAGCTTTGATAGCTTTTAACACCGAATGATGATCCAAGTGTTATTTCAAGGGAGGATGCATAATGATGAAAGCAACAGGTATAGTAAGAAAAGTAGATGAACTGGGACGTATTGTGATTCCGATTGAGCTGCGCAGAACAATGGGAATTGACATAAAGGATCCGCTCGAAATTTTTGTGGACGGCGAAAAGATCATTCTCAGAAAATATGAACCTACTTGCATCTTCTCCGGAAGTGCCGAGAACCTGATCAGCTTCAAGGGTAAGATGGTCAGCAAAGATGTGCTCGATGAACTGATCTCAAGCTTCGACAACGTATAAGTTAAGCTTCTGAGGCAGTATGCAGTATGAACAGAAGGGACCACAGTGTAAGCACTCTAAGTGTTTGCAATGCGGTCCCTTTCTGTGATTATGGGTTCGTAGACAACATCTGCTGCTTCCTATATCATTAGGGCGTGTGACCGAAGAACAATTGGGAAGGGATGATTCACCTCATGAGCAACGAAGAACAGACACAGGCGGGGAACAGACCGCTGCCGAACTTAAACCAGCCGGAAGCTATCGTATTTGATATGGATGGTACGCTGTTCCAGACAGAAAGTCTGTTATTGCCCGCCTATCATAAAATGTTCGATATCCTGCGGGAAGAAGGCCTGCATTCCGGCCCGACTCCGCCGGAGGAGCGCATTCTGGGCAGTCTAGGCATGCTGCTTGCGGATATCTGGAAGAACGTAATGCCGGAAGCAGATGAGGCGGTACACCGCCGGGCGGATGAACTGCTCCTGCAGCTGGAGATTGAGGGGCTGGAGGCCGGAGGGACAGTCCTGTACCCCAAGGTAGTCGAAACGCTGCGTGCGTTGCACGCGCGGGGAGTGAGGCTGTTCGTAGCCAGCAACGGGCTGGAGGATTATATCCATAGCATCGTAGTCGTACACGAGCTGAAGGACCTGTTCGAGGGGCTGTACAGCGCGGGCGGATCAGGAACAGCAACCAAGACCGAGCTGCTCGGCCTTCTGCTGGAC
The DNA here is from genome assembly GCF_042684125.1 of Paenibacillus rhizoplanae. Lineage (NCBI taxonomy): Bacteria > Bacillati > Bacillota > Bacilli > Caryophanales > Paenibacillaceae > Paenibacillus > Paenibacillus rhizoplanae. Next base: position 36,500 of record NZ_JBHUKY010000062.1, read on the forward strand.
AATCACAAGATCAGCAGTGCATGGATGGTCGGGGACCGTTCCTCGGATGTACAGGCGGGCAAGGGCAACGGACAGACGGTCATCGGCTGCGCCTATGCCGGATTCGGGCGGCAGGATGAGCTGAAGGGCTCTGACGTTATTATCTCTTCCTTCGATGAGCTGATTGGGCTATACGACAACAGCGCAGCACCTGTCCTGTAGTCCGGCAGAACCGAAGTGAGTATTCACTATTTGTAAAAAATCTTATATTTTAAGCAAAAACCGGGTGTTCTTTCCGCCGTATCTTGGCGTTAAGGGCATCCGGTTTGATGTCTGAAGGAGAAGGTACGGATACATCTCGAAATTTCATACCTTTTCTCGAATGGGGAGCATTTCTTTGCGGCTGCCCAGATTTTATACTGTTACTGTAAGCGTTTCATAAAAGATAAGCCCTTGGGAGCTTGACGGAGCGGTTGCGGTGGCCGGATGCTGTATTTGGAGGGGATGGGGTTGCACAAGCTGTTTCTGGTGGAAGATGAAGCCCTGATCCGTGCGGGCCTTAAGCATTTGATTGAGAAGGTGATCGGCGGCTATCAGGTGGTGGGGGAAGCAGAGAATGGACGGCTTGCGCTGGAGGCGCTCAAGAGTGTGAAGCCCGATGTTCTGATCACGGATATACGGATGAATGAAATGAACGGTCTGGAGCTGATCAAGCGGATTCGTGACCAGTATCCCGACATGTACATCCTGATTCTGAGCGGGTATGCTGACTTCGAATATGCGAAGCAGGCGATCAAATACGGCATCAGCGATTATCTGCTGAAGCCGGTTGACCGTACGGAGCTGGCCCAGGCACTGGGAGATTTCAAACGCAGGCACGGAACGCAGAGTGATGCGGAGGCGCAGCCGGGTGAGGGCGAATCAGACCAGAAGGGCAGGCAGCTGATCCGCAAGGTGAAGGAGCTGGTCGCATTGCGGCTGGATCAGGAAATTTCGCTGCAATATATGGCAGAGCAGGTACATCTGAACCACCAGTACCTGTCGGTACTGTTCAAGTCGGAGACCGGACAGAACTTCACGGATTATGTCTCGCAGTGCCGGATGAACCGGGCCAAGCAGCTGCTGAAGGAGAGTAATCTCAAAATCTATGAGGTGGCCAAATTGTCAGGCTATTTAAGCTCCAAGCATTTCATGGCAGTCTTCAAGGACTATACCGGCAAGACTCCTTCGCAGTTCAGGGAACAGCCGGATTGTAATCGCTAACATTCAAGCAGGAGGGGGAACCAGGATGAGAAAATATGAGGTTATTGTGGCGGGAGGCGGAGTATCCGGCTCCATCGCTGCTATCGCGGCAGCAAGAGCAGGTGCCAGAACATTGATCATTGAGGCAGGAGGCTTCCTCGGCGGAACCCTGACGGCTGCGGGCGTCGGGCCGATGATGACTTTTCATGCCGGGAATAAGCAGGCGATTCAAGGGATTACCGATGAGCTGATTCAGCGGTTACAGGCGCTGGGCAAATCGCCGGGGCATATCCCGGATGCGACGAACTACACCTATTCGGTGACACCGTTCGATGCCGAAGCGATGAAATACGAGCTGGATCTGATGCTTCAGGAGAGCGGAGGCGAGGTGCTGTACCATACGATGCTGGCCGGGGCTGAAGTATCGGACAGACGGATTGAGTCGCTTACCTTGTGCAACAAGGCAGGACTTAGCCGGATTACGGCGGATGTGTTCATTGATGCTACCGGAGACGGTGATCTCGCCGCATGGTCCGGGGTTCCCTTCACCAAAGGGCGTGAATCCGATGAACAGTCGCAGCCGATGACCCTGAAGATGAAGATGAGGGGAGTGGACACGGAGAAGATCAAGACGTATATCCGGGAGCATCGTGAGGACTTTCCGCGAATGAACCAGGATATCAGCGTGATGGACTCGGCGGCAAGATTGTCGGTCGCCGGCTTCGACCGGCAGTTCCGTGAAGCGAAGGCGCGCGGCGAGATCAGTATTCCGAGAGAGGATGTGCTGTTCTTCGAGACCAGTAATCCCGGTGAGGTTATTATGAACACGACGCGGATTCTCGGCAAGGACAGCACGGACCCGTGGAGTCTCAGTGAGGCCGAGGTTGAAGGACGCAAGCAGTGCCGGGAGCTGGAGATTTTCCTCAAAAAGGTTATTCCCGGCTTTGAAGATTCTGTAGTCGTCTCCACCGGTCCGTCCATCGGCGTGCGCGGCTCCCGCCAGATCAAGGGCATGTACACACTAACCGCGCAGGATATTCTGTCGGTGAAGCCCTTCGAGGATGTGATCGCCCATTCCGGCTACCCGATTGATATCCACAGCCCGGACGGCGAGGGAACCGCAACAGATCATCTGGAATGGGGAGCGATGTACAGCATCCCTTACCGCTGCCTGATCACCAGCGAAATCGACAACCTGATTGTCGTCGGAAGATGCCTCTCGGCCACCTTTGAAGCCCAGGCGGCTGTGCGGACAACGCCAACGGTAGGGGCTATCGGGCAAGCGGGCGGTACTGCGGCGGCATTGGCGGTGCAAGCAGGAGTTCCAGTACAGCAGGTGGACTATAAGAGACTGCAAGAGACGCTTGTGGCCCACGGCGCTTATCTGGAAGTGTAATTAAGTTCTTATAACAACGTATATTACTCATGAAACTTTAGGAGGAATAGGTTTGGAAACCGTGCAAATTATCGGAATTCTACTTGTATTCATTGTGTTTGTGGGCCTGATGATGACCCGCAAGCTGACCACGCTGCTGGCATTGCCGATGATGGCGATTCTGCTAGCGGCCATTGCGGGCATCCCGCTCCTGTCGGATAACCCGGATACCTTCACCATCACGAAGGGTGTGCTTGCAGGCGGAGCCATGAAGCTGTCTACCGCCATTGCCGGACTGATCTTCGGCGCCTGGTTCGGCCAGATTCTCAGCAAGGTCGGCATCACCAAGACCATTATCCGCAAGGCAGCGGAGCTGGCGGGTGATAAGCCGCTGGCGATTGCCATTATCTTTTTCCTCGCCGCCTCTGTAATCTTCTCGGCCGCGAACGGCCTGGGTATGGTTATTCTGGTCGGGACCATCGCTATCCCTATTATGCTGACAGCCGGGCTTAAGCCCTTTGTAAGCGGTCTGGTAGTACTACTGGCCAATGCGGTCGGCGTGGTGTTCAACGTCTCCACCTGGGCGATTTATACCGATGTGCTTAAGGTGCCGACGAACACGATTGCTTCTTATTCGCTGGTCTGTGCTGTTCCGCTGATCGTGATTGCCCTGATTATGATCGTCTATTATACCCGCAAAGACGGCAAGGTCCGCCGCGCCTGGGCGATGCCGCTCAAGCCGGAATTCCAGGCTCAGGACAACAAGAATGTAAGAGCGATTGCGCTCATCAGTCCGCTTGTTCCGGTGCTGCTCGTGTTTTTCCTGAAGGTGGATATTGTCTCTGCAGTCTTCATGGGGGCCCTGGTCACCCTGCTGCTCGCCACCCCCAAACGTCCATTCCATGTGTTGTCGAGTGCGCTGGTGGAAGGCATTCAGGATGTGGCCGGTGCGCTCGGTCTGATGATCGGAATCGGGATGCTGCTCAGTGCGGTAACTGCGCCCCAGGTGGCCTCGTTAATCCAGCCGCTGATCGAAGTCATTATTCCGACCAGTCCGCTGATGTACATCCTCGTCTTCACCCTGCTGTCTCCGCTCGCAATCTACCGTGGACCGCTTAATGTATGGGGGCTCGGCAGCGGAATCGCGGCACTGATCGTGGCCGGAGGCATGGCCCCTGTAGCAGCGATGCTCGCCCTGCGTATCGTGAGCAATCTGCAGGCTGTCAGCGATCCGACCAACTCACACAATGTCTGGATCGCCGATTACACGAAGACCGATATTATTGAAACGCTGCGCAAGACGTTGCCGTGGATGTTCGTAGCGGTGATGATCTCGATGATTATCGCGGGAATGATTGCCTTTTAGCCTGCAGCAAGTGAACCACAGACTGTAGAGACCTAAGCTTCATGGAGAGGAGAACCTGCTATGAACCATAAACAGATCAGAATCGGCATTGATGTCGGTGGAACCTTCACAGATGCCGTTGCCATAGACAATGAGACCTTTGAGGTGCTGTCCAAAGTCAAAATGCCCACCACGCACCACGACAAACGCGGGGTCGCCAGCGGGATTGTCCAGATCATTCAGCGGATTATGAGCGAGAACGGGATTCTTCCCGGTGATATCAAGTTCATCGCCCACGGGACTACGCAGGCTACCAACGCGCTGCTGGAAGGGGATGTTGCCCGTGTAGGCATCGTGGGGATGGGCACGGGGCTGGATGCCCGCAGTGCCCGCTCCGAAACCAATGTGGCGGATATCGAGCTGGCTGCGGGGAAATTCCTGACCACTTATCACAAATTCATTGACTCCAGGGAGCTTACGGCAGAAGCCATTGATGATGCGATTGATCAGCTGCTGGCCCGGGGCGCGGAGGTCATTGTAGCTTCAGAAGCCTATAGTGTCGATGATCCGGCCAATGAGCTGAGGGTGATGGAAGCGGCGCGCAGCCGGGGAGTGTACGCTACCGGCGGACATGAGATCTCCCAGCTCTACGGGCTGAAGACCCGGACCCGCACAGCGGTCGTCAACGCGAGCCTGATCCCCAAGATGATGGAGACGGCCAACATGACCGAGCAGGCTGTCAAAGAAGCGGGAATTACCTCACAGCTCATGATCATGCGCTGTGACGGCGGGGTCATGAGCATCGACGAGGTGCGCAAGCGTCCGATCCTGACCATGCTGTCGGGGCTGGCGGCCGGAGTGGCCGGCGCCCTGATGTATGAGAAGATCTCGGACGGCATTTTCTTCGAGGTCGGAGGTACGAGTGTAGATATTTCCGTGATCAAGAACGGCAAGGTGATGATTGAGAATGCTCAGGTCGGCGGGCATAAAACCTATCTGCGCTCGCTGGATGTGCGGACGCTGGCCGTTGCCGGGGGGAGCATGATCCAGATCGGCGGGGGGAAGATCACGGATGTCGGACCGCGGAGCGCCCATATCGCCGGTCTGGAATACGAATGCTTCACCGGCAAGGAGAACCTGGAGCAGCCCGCGATCGGTCTTGTCAGTCCGCGCGAAGGAGACCCCGATTATGTCACGGTCCGCAGCGGGGGAGGACATGAATATGCGCTGACCCTGGCAGGAGCGGCGAATCTGCTGAACCATGTGCCGGAGACGGATTATGCCCGCGGGAATATGGAGAGCACGCGGATTGCCTGGCAGACGCTGGGTGCCCATCTGGGGATGTCAGCGGAGGAGGCAGCAAGGGCAGCGATGGATATTGCTATCCGCAAGGTGATGGCGGTGGTGAATCAGATGATCAGCGATTATGAGCTGGACACCGGATTCATTACGCTGGTAGGCGGCGGAGGCAGCGGGGCGGTTCTGGTTCCGGCCATGGCTGCGAAGGAAGGCTTCAAGCACCAGATTGCGAACAATGCGCCGTATATCTCCACGATTGGCGTCGGGATGGCGATGGTCCGCGAGCAGATTGAGAAGACAGTCGTGGGCGCGACGGAGCGGGATATCAAGCTGATCCGGGCAGAGATTATGGACAAAATCGTCCAGTCCGGGGCGAACGAATCCACGGTTGATGTCACGATCGAGATTGACTCCCAGCGCAATATTCTGCGGGCGATTGCCACCGGCTCCACCGAGCTGCGCTCGAAGGATCTGGCCAGCCGCGAGGTGCCGGTGAACGAGCTGATGCGGACGGCGGCGGATGCGCTGGGCCGGCCGGCGGAGCAGACGGAGCTGAAGGCAGCCTCCGGCAGATGGTATCTGTTCGAGTCCAGCGAGATTAAGAAGTCCATGTTCGGGCTGGTGAAGAAGAAGCTCAGCCATGTCGGCGTGCTGGACCGTGAGGGGGTGGTGCGCTTCAAGAAGACGAATGCGTATCATCTGGCTTTTTTGAAGAAAAATATGGCCGACCGGTTCGCCTCGTTCCTGGAAGAGAATACGATCTATTCGGACGCCAATGCCACGATCCCGAAGACCTTCATCTTCTATAAGGAAAAAATGCTCGATCTGACCGGGATGCAGACCAAGGAGCAGCTGTTCTCCATTCTCGAAGTGGAAACACAATTGCTTGAGGACAACAGCGAGATGCTCGCTGTCGTCTATCAGTAGGAGGTGCACCTAAGGATGAAGACCGCAGCGAACACCGTACCGGACGACCGCGTGCTGGGTTATGCCGAGCTGAAGAATGATCTGCTGTTCCACCGGATACCGCAGGGCAAACGGCGTTATTATGTGGAGCGTCCGCTGGCCATCGGGAAGGAGCAGGCTCTGGCGTTCAAAGCCCGCTATGGCACGGATGTCGGAGCCATCTGCAGGGACAGGGGCATCCGGGTGAATCTCAATGAACGGAAGGGCACCATCGGGCAGATCCGCTTCCGTGCCCAGATTGAGCTGTCAGACAAGGAACGCGTCATTACGCTGTACCGGTCCTCGATGGAGGAGCTGCGGCAATGTGCCGGTGTGCTGCTTCCCGGCCGTTCCTTCAGCCTGAAGGAAGTCACCGACATTCATCTCGCCCATGAGCTGTTCCACGATCTGGAATTCACAGAGCTGGGATATACCAACAAGCGGCTGGATGATATCAGCAGCCTCTCTCTGGGGCCGCTGCGTATCCGGGCCAGCGTGACCCGGACCTCGGAGATTGCCGCCCATGCGTTCAGCCGTTATCTCCTGGACCTGCCCTGCCTGCCGAATCTGCTGGATTACGCTTATATGATTCACAGCGGCACCCTGACAGCCGGAGAGTTCTGGAGGCAGACGGACGTTTGGGCGGAGGAGCTTGAGAACGGCTGAGCCGGATGCTCTGGGCGGCTGCCTCCCGCTGGTAAATACACCTGGCGAACGGCTCTGACTTCATACTCGAATTATGCTATCTTGGTGTAAGGAATCAGAGTCCGGGAGGCTGCCTGACATGCCGTTCAGAAAAGGGTCAAATCAAAAATCACGTTATGTGCCGCTGCGCACCAAATTTATCGTATTATTCTGCCTGCTGATCACCATTCCGTTTCTGGTTATCGGTACGATCAGCTATAGAAAATATACTGCCGGAGTCGAACGCAGCACGGTGGAGCTGTCCAATCAGGTCGTAAGCCAGATCAGTATTAACCTGGAGCATTATATTAAGGAGCTGGACCGGCTTACCCTTGCGCCGTTGTACGATGAGGATATGATGCAGATTCTAAGGAAGCACAGGGGCGCGGGACCCGCCAGCACCTATCTGACCACAGATGAGACGCTGAAGATGAATCTGTTTATCTCTTCTCTGGCTTTTGACAGGGGCGAGATCGAGAGCATTCTGGTGTTCACCAATGACGGAGGAATCTTCAGCAACCTGGATCAGAGCGTAAGGAAGCGGTGGGACCGCAGCATGGCAGAGTGGATGGAGACCATTGAGCAGGAGGACGGCGGCCTGGCCATTCTTCCTCCGCATACTGCAGCTTATTATACAGAACCGAAGCAGGGGGTGATCTCTGTAGCCAGAGTCATCCGTGAGCCATACACCCATGCCATGCTGGGGATTGTCAAGGTGGATCTGATGCCCCGGGGCTTCGGGTCTATTGTCTCGACGGTCCGCTCCAGCGGGAGCGGCCTGCTGCAGATTACAGGCAAGGATCAGGTGGTCCTGTACTCCGGGGCCGGCCGGCTTCCCGACTCACGCGAATCGTATATTACGGCGTCTGCGGAGTCTTCCTACACGGGACTGAAGGTCACCTCCCTGATTCCGCGTGCGCAGCTCCGTGAGGACGCCCGTGAGTTAACCAACTCTACACTGGTGGTGTCGATCGTTGCCTTGATGGCGGCTTATACGGCAGCTATTCTGCTGTCCAGCCGCCTGATTAAGCCGATTGCCCACCTGCAGTCGAAGATGAGACAGGTGAAGCGGGGGCTGTTCCTGGAACGCGCGACGGTCACCACCAGTGATGAGATCGGGCAGCTGACCGAGGGGTTCAATACGATGATCGGCGAGATCGACCGTCTGGTCAAAGAGGTCTATGAGACCCGGCTGAAGGAGCGGGAGGCAGAGCTGCTGGCGCTGCAGAGCCAGATTCATCCGCATTTCCTGTACAACACGCTGGAGATGGTGAATATGCTGGCCTTGCAGGGTAATACCCGCGAGCTCTCCGGTGTAGTGACCAGTCTGGGGAAGCTGCTGCGCTACACGGTAGGCCACCGGGAACAGATGGTGTATGTGCTGGATGAGGTGAGATTTGTGGAAGCCTATCTGCGTATTCAGGGCATGCGCCTCGGTGACAAGCTGCAAGCCGTCATTCACATTGATTCTTCCTTCGACTACTGTGTGGTGCCGAAGCTGATTCTCCAGCCGCTGATCGAGAATGTCATTGAACATGCGATGGGACAAGACAGGCTGCACCTTACTTTGACGGCTTCTGCCAGGGAAGAGGACCTGATTCTGTCGGTGAAGGATGATGGCCTGGGCATCACCGCCGGACGGATGCTGGAGCTTGAAGAACAGCTATATGGCCGTCAGCCCCGGGCCGCAGCCGATGCGGAGCAGGGGGGCTTCGGCCGGATACTCAAGGGGTTCGCGCTGCGTAATGTCCATCAGCGGCTGCGGCTGCTCTATGGGGAGCCTTACGGCCTGACACTGGATAACACGGCAGAGCGCGGCGTAACGGTCTCGCTGCGGCTGCCGATGAACTGGGAAGCAATGAACAATACCGGCCCCGCCGGGGACAGACAGGAGGAGGCATAAGGATGCGGACAAGGCTGCTAGGTCTGATGGCTGCGGTGCTGTTGGCTACAGGCTGCTCCTCAGGTGCAGGAAACGGAGCGCCTGAGGGGACAGCAGGGGACGAAGAAGCAGGAACTAAGACGGCTGCGGAGCAGGAGCCTGTGAAGCTGAAGTTCAGCATCTGGGGCAACGATGCGCAGAAAGCAATGGTTGAGGGGCTGGTGGATGAATTCGAGCAGCTTCATTCCGGGATAGAGGTAGAGATCATGACGATTCCTTTTGCCGACTACCAGCAAAAGCTGTCGATTATGCTGGCCTCCCGTACGGCCCCGGATGCCGGTTGGCTGGCGGAACGGATGATTCCACAGTTACTGGAATCGGGCCAGCTGGTGGATATCGCAGCAGAGGTCGAGGATGACGCCGAGTACAACTACGCTGATATTTATCCGTCTACACTCGATATCTTCAGGCGGGAGGACCGATTGTACGGAATACCCTTCTCCACGCCCCCGGTACTGATCTATTACAATAAGGACCTGTTCCTTGCCAAAGGCCTGAAGACGCCAACGGAGCTGTATGAGGAAGGGAATTGGAACTATAAGGAGTTCCTCAAGGCGGCGCGGAGCATCACCGACCCGCAGCGCGGTATCTACGGTGTGAAGCTGGTCCGCGACTGGAACAACTGGTCGGATGCGCTGCTGCCGCTATTCTGGTCGCATGGGGCAGAGCTGTTCGACAGCGGAGGAGCATTGTTTGCGCTGAATTCCCCCGCAGGGAAGGAAGCGCTGCAGCTCTACAGCGATATGATGTTCAAGAACAAGGTGCATCCGCTGCCCGGGGATGAGCTGACGTTCGACAGCGGCCGGATCGGTATGTATACAGACCGTTACAGCTATACCTCCAAAGCCCGGGCGGTCACCGATTTTGCCTGGGATATCGCCCCGATGCCGGCGGGCATTAAGGGGACAGGGACCTCCCTCGGTTATGCGGGAGTGTCCGTATTCGAGACGGCGCATCCGGCGGAAGCGGCGGAACTCCTCAAGTTCATCACCAGCGCCGGGTCCATGAGGATCTCCGCGCAGTATTTTGTCCCGTCACGCAAGTCTGTGCTGGAATCCGATGTCTTCCTGCGGGCAGCCTCCGAGCCTTCACCGGAGAGCATTCAGCGGGCGGTTCTCGACCAGATCGCCACTGCCCGCATCGCACCGGGGCATAAGAATTGGCAGCAGATTGATACCAAGATCCAACTGCTGATGGATGGTCTCTACACACAAACTTCTACTGTAGAGAAGCTGCTCGCACAAATGGAACAGGAGGTTAACCCGCTTATGAAATAGGCGGGTTGTTCTTCTGTGCGTGAGCGTGCATGCGTTGAGCCATGCGCTGAGGCACCCCTTGAGCCATCTGCTGAGCTATTCATTGAGCTATCCGCAGGCCATGCGCTGAACCGTCCGTTGTGCCGTCCCCTGCTGATTTGGAAGTGGAGGCGGCAGCACAATTACAATTCCTGCACATAATGCAACATTGCCTCTCATTAAGGGGCCATAATCAGAAAATGTTGCACAAAAAGCAGGAATACTCCGCATCTAAGTAACTTCACGTTAAGATTCCTGCATTTCCTGCAACAATTCTCCCGCACACCCCAGTATCTAGATAGCCAAGTTTCAATATCTGCAACATTATTAAGGCTGTTGGACTGTCAAACCGCTACAATCCCCGCCAAATTGCATACTGAGGATTTACTCATGAAGCTTACCTATGTTCAGAGCGGTTCACCCAAGGCGAGTCATCAGCACTTACTGATACATATCGGGCACCCCCTGCACAGGCTCATAATAACAAATATACGTATTTTGCATGACAGGGCGCAGCAGCCCTTTGTGGACCAGCTCCTGCAGTTGTTTACGCGCCGTACGGAAGCTCACATTGTATTGCAGCATCACATCTCTGGGACGTAATCCCTTCTTTTGACTCCAGGATAGTCTAACGATCTCCCGTTCGAGCGGTGAAAGAGACGGGCCGGACGGAATCCGCAGCAATGCAGGGGCAATGACCATTTGCAGCAGCATACGGCAGATCTCCGGGCGATTCTGCACATCATCGAAGGAGAAGTGTATAATCCTCCAGCCCAATCCATTCAGAAAAGTATCCCGGTTCAGCGAATAGCTGAACTTCTCCCGGTCCATATCCTTCACATGGCTCTGATATCCGTCACATTCCAGACCGAATTTCCCGTATGGCGGGAGAAATGCAACATCCAGAAACTGTGATTTGCGGTTCCAGTCGTAGACTTCATACTCCGGATGCAGGTCATCCAGGTTGCCAAATAGCGGCCACCAGACATTGCGCAGCATCAGCTTCTCAGCATACTGGTGCCCCCGTGACAGCCGGCCTCTTCGCTCCCCTGATCGGATTGACAAATGCCGTTCTAATAGAAGCTGATGCGCTTTTTCAAACTCCATATGTATTTCCTCCTTCATGTTAACAAAAAAAGAACGCCCCTCTGCCAGTGATGGCTTGGGACGTTCTTCGTCTGAGCTCATTATACGCTGGCACATGGGCGAGCGGCAATAGATGCTTTATAGTCCACCACCAAGAGGATATTTCCTCCCAGATCGTTTATACTGAGTTTACATACATAACGTAATTTAGTACCTGCACACGCAAGTGCAGAGATGGAGGTTTGTTCGTTTGGAGTTATTTGAGTATATTTTGTTGATGCTGGCAGCCGTATCGCTGTCTAATCTGGTGAACCGGTTTATCCCCTCGCTCTCCGTGCCGATCATTCAGATTGTGCTGGGTATGGCCTTGACTTGGTTGCCTCTACATTTCGAGCTGGAGCTGAACCCGGAGCTGTTCCTCTTATTATTCATTGCCCCCTTACTGTTCAATGACGGCAGGCTTGCCGATAAAGTGGCCTTATGGAAGCTGAAAAAGCCGATATTGCTGCTGGCGCTGGGACTGGTTTTTCTAACGGTAGGAGTGCTGGGATATTTCCTGCACTGGCTGCTGCCGGTATTGCCCCTGGCTGCTGCGTTTGCGCTGGCTGCGGCACTGGCCCCTACGGATGCGATCGCTGTAGGCGCATTGGAGCAAAAAGTGAAAATCCCCCATCAGACGATGCAGATTCTTGAAGGAGAATCGTTGATTAACGACGCGTCGGGTCTGGTGTCCTTTCAATTTGCAGTCGCGGCTATGGTAACAGGAGCATTCTCTTTCAAAACGGCCAGTCTGAGCTTTATTGGCATCTCGCTAGGCGGTGTGGTGCTGGGCCTTGTGCTCACGCTCATTAAATACGGGATCGTCCGGTGGCTGCGCAGGCTCGGGATGGAGAATGTCACGTTACATATGCTGATTGAGATCCTGACGCCGTTTGCTATTTTTATGGCCGCTGAGGAGCTTGGGGTCAATGGAATTCTAGCGGTGGTAAGTGCAGGGATCGCCCATTCCTTCGGATACAAGCAGATGAATCCTGAGGTAGCCAAGCTAAGCGTCGTGTCCAAAAGCACCTGGTCCGTCATTATCTTTGTTTTGAACGGCCTCGTCTTCCTGCTGCTGGGTACCCAGCTGCCGGAGATTATTCAGACCGTCTGGAACAACCCGGATATAGGGAATATCCAGGTTATCCTGTATACCCTGCTATTAACCGCTGCTGTCCTCGGTCTGAGGCTGGTCTGGATGCTGGTCATGGATATTCCCGAAGGGGAGGAGCCGCGGGGACCCTGGAAGCTGGAGTTCAGGAAGGCGCTCATTCTCACGCTGTCGGGGGTCCGCGGTACGATTACTCTGGCGAGTACGATGTCACTGCCGTTTTTCCTGGATGACGGTTCCTACTTTCCGGCCAGGGACCTGATTATTTTCCTGGCAGCGGGTGTCATTCTGTGGACCCTGCTGGCGTCTAACTTTCTGCTGCCGCTGCTGCTTGGCTCCGATCATGAAGCGGAGCATAATGCCGAAGAGGTGGAGGCCAAAATTGAAATCCTGCGCAGCGTGGTTGCCGGTCTAAATGAGCAGGCTACGGATCAGTCCCGCATGGCTTTGAATCATCTGACCGGCACTTATAATGCCCGAATCCGCCTGCTGAAGAAGAATGAAGACGCTGAGGAAATGGAACGGAAGCTTGGGGTGACAGCACTCAAGTGGCAGCGGGAATACACCATGCATGCGCTCAAGCAGCACGAGGTGAATCCGTACACGGCATACCGCTATCTGAACCGCCTGAACCGGCAGCTGTTCATATACACCCGTGATCCGCAGTACAAGAATGACCTGATTCCGTTCAAAAGCTGGGAAGAAATCACAGGTGTCATTCAGCAGGTTCGCTTAAACGCGCAGGAGCGGCGAGAGGAATCGAACCGGCTACAGTCCGGGATTTTCGCTTACGTTCTTGAACAGCTGAGAGAGCTGCAGAATACGGGGGAGATGGAGCCTGAGGTAATTAGCTCCCTGATTCTTCGTTATGAGCGGGGGCGGCTCAGACTGACCCGGCAGGAGTCTATCTCTGCTACGAAGCGGGAGTTCGAAGAGTCGCTGCACGAGTTGTCGCGCGCGGGGATTCAGCTAGAACGTGATAACATTCAACTTATGTTCGAGGCTGGACGGATCTCCAGAGCTAGCATGAAGGAAATGAAACGTGATATTCTGTTCATGGAGCATGATTTGCGGGAAGAAATGGGCTGAATTCCATCTACAAGGAGATGAATCTATATCATGAATAATAAATTGGTAGCAGGTACCTGTGCGGTGATTGCTGCGCTAGGAATCTATCTGTACGCGGGAAGCGGGGGAGCTAAGACAACGGAAGTTGCCACAACTCCAGGCAGCAGTCAAAACATCAAGCAAATGGTGGCTGACTTCAGCTCACGCACCTTGACGGCAGAGTCCGCTTCGATTACCTCTACTCAGCTTATTGTAGATAGCGGCGGTTCTAACGAAGCAGTCTACGAGCTGCCGGAGGAAGAGTTCTTCCTGTCGGTTGCCCCTTATGTGCAGAATACACATCCCTGTGCCACGCACAGCCTGACCGGCTGCCAGGGAGAGATGGTCGGCCAATCCTTCGGGGTAACGATCGAAGACGCAGACGGTAAGGAGATCATGAACCAGACCGTCAAGTCACAGCCGAACGGCTTCATCGACCTATGGCTGCCGCGTGATCAGAACTATAAGATGACCATTACGCATGAGGGCAAGAAGGCCCAGTCTGAGATTTCCACCTTTGAGAGTGATGATACCTGTCTTACGAGTATGCAATTGAGCTAAAAGTATAGCAATCCTGATTCTGTCTGTACCATCTCGTTTGTAAGAAGAATAATAAAAATATTTAATGAGTTGGGGCCGTATCTGTATACGGCTCCTTTTTTGCGGTTCTTTGATATACATAAATCAAGAGGAGAATCCGATATTCGGTGTAAAAGGAAAATATATATAATCACGGGGGAGATAAGTTGAGTGAGCGGATGATTATTAGGATTAAAGGACTAGCGCAGGTTGCAGTGGTGGGTATAATTCATTTGCTGATCATTAGCTTTTTGAATTTAAAAAAGGGTGCGTGGGAGGAAGTAGGGGGTCTGCAAATTGCATTGACATATTGCGCTCCGGTTTTTTTGTTGTATGCAACTTGTATGAGGTCGTTGAAAACGAAGAAGATCAGGTATAATCTGGTTTGGCTATTGACCAGTCTGCTTCCCAGTGCGGCCATCCTTTTTAAAATAAAAGAAATTGCGGGCGCGGAGCCGAGCGAACCCGTATTTATTGAATTGCATTTTGAACAAGGTTATTTAGAACTGATGCTTTTTTTCCCCTTTATCTATTCGGTCATCCAGTTAGTCTTGTGGGTTTCAATGTGGATTATGATATTATCCAAAGAATAATCATTTTACCTCATACAATGTTAAGCAAGGAGGAAAGAGAATGGGGAAATTCATAAAGCCAATATACCAAGCCGTTCTTTATATGTTAGCAGCAATTGCAATACACCTGATATTAATCTATTTTCTTGAGATAAGAATTGAGGGATGGGGAACAGAAATAATAATATTACTTTGCAAAACCTACTTCCTGCCCTTCTGCATGTGTTTTATTAATTCTTTATTGTTTATTAGGGCTAATAGGAGAGGCGACCAAATCACCTGGTTTTTATTTACGGTCATTCCAAGCAGTTTACTTCTGTTTCTTTTCGTGGAGTTACAAGGTGTTGAACCTAGAGGATATGCTGTAGTATCTTTTGAGCTTTTCCAAAAATATCAGGCTGAAATGCTGTATGTACTTCCGCTGGGTATTTTAGTAATTCAATCCCTTATGACTTTATATTATCTAATCAATGTGAGAGTGTGGAAAAGAAATTAATCGTTTAAAATTATACCGAAGCTGAATGATGTCTGGCGATCAAGAAGACATTCAATTCCCTGTACATAAGACGAAGAACGTCCCAAGCTGCCGCCCGGCAGAGCGGGCGTTCTTTTTTGCGCACTCCTTTTTCCACTGAATCCTGGCAGCAACGAAGTAAGTGAGTTAAGTTCTTAGTTTTATAGGCATAATTGTTGTAAGAATTACAACTTGGATTCAGGCATACTCAGTTGTTAGGTGAAGTGTTGTATTTCATGCAGGATTTTCAAGTGATTGTGAATGTACTTTATCATTCGATCAATGAAAATTCTTGTCTAATGAACCTGCTCTTGAAGCATTTATAGTCTTGTTAACGTTCCATTCACACTACTCTGATAATCTCTATAAGTGTTAGGCGGATGAAGTTCAACCTTAAATAGACAGATGATGCGGAGGGTAATAATGTTAATATTTATGAAAAAAAAGCTGATCGCCGGTATGGCCATGCTGGCTGTGCTGGGGTTAGGCGCAGGCCTTATATTTCCCGGGAAACATGCAAAGGCGGAGACGGGGCAAGCCGCCTCACCGGGGTCCCGGATTGAAGCACCTGCCAATCTTGAGGATACGGCAGGCCTGACTGCCTTTGTGGATGGTATGATGGAAGAGTATATGAACCGGCTGCAAATTCCGGGAGCCGTCATCTCCATCGTCAAGGACGGGAAGATCATTTTGGGCAAAGGGTATGGCAGTTCCAATCTGGAGCAAGCGGCTCCGGTTGACCCTGCCACCAGCATGTTCCGAATCGCTTCAACGACCAAGTTGTTCACCTGGACAGCTGTGATGCAGCTGGTGGAACAGGGGCAGATTGATCTGGACACGGACATTAACACCTATCTGAAATCCGTGAAGATTCCTGCCACTTATCCTGAACCGATCACCATGCGTCATTTGATGACCCATACAGCAGGCTTTGAAGAGGGCGGGGTCGGTTATCAGATCGTCACTGATCCTGCCGGACTGCCCGGTTCCATCTCGGAGACACTCAATAAACATATGCTCGCCCGGATCAGACCGCCCGGTGAGATGAGTGCCTATTCTAACTATGGAGCCACGCTTGCCGGGATGATCGTGGAGGATGTCAGCGGCATTCCTTATAATGATTATATTCAGAAATATATCTTCGATCCGCTGGACATGAAGCATTCGACGGTCGTGGAGCCATTGCCGGAGTCATTCATCCCTAACCAGGTGGTAGGGTATAACAGCGAGAACGGCAGCTTTATTCCAGGCACACCTACCTTCGAGGGCGGATTTCGTCCTGCCGGCTCGGGCACCGTATCTGCGTTAGACATGGCCCATTTCATGATCGCGCATCTGCAGAACGGGAAATATGGGGGCGGGCAGATTCTGAAGCCTGAGACTGCTGCATTCATTCATTCAACGGCATTTCAGCTCGATAAGCGCCTGCCGGGAGTCGCTCTCGGATTCGCAGAGAAGCGGGTGAACGGGGTGAGAATAATCTCTCATGGCGGCTCCGATCCCATGTTCAATACGGAATTATATCTCGCGCCTGCCAAGCAACTGGGGATTTTCTTATCCTACAATGGCGGTCAAGGCAGCGAAGCTGCGGCTAATCTGGTCCAGGCCTTGTTCAACCGGTATTATCCCGCTTCCGAAGTGAAGCAGCCGGAGTTCTCCGCTTCCGCGGAATCTGTGCAGAAATATGCCGGCTCCTATCAATTTACACGCCGCAACATAAGTGATATTGACAAGTTCTTTAACTTTTTTGCCCAGCTGAATGTTACGGTTGTGGATAACAAGATATCCTTGGGAAGCGGCAGTGAACAACAGCTGTACAGAGCAATTGCCCCTAACCTGTTCCAGCTGGAGGAAGGGACTGATCAGATCGGCTTCCTTACGGATGAGTCCGGCACAGTGACACATATGCTTCTGGACATGGCTCCGGAGATGCCGCTGGAGCGTACGCCGCTTTTGGATCAGAGTGAGTTTTGGCTCATACTGCTTGGTGTCGTCGGATTCATTTTCCTCACGGCCTTGCCTGGACCTATCTTCTTCAGACGCAGGTTCAAGGCGATGACGCTCCCCGAAAAGCGGGCCATCCGGTTATCTGCGGGAACTTCCGTTTGGGCGCTGTTGTCTTTTATTACTCTGTTTATGATTATTATGTCCATGGACATTATGCAGAAGCTCAGCGGTATCAGTCCTTTGCTGTCTGTCAGTCTGGTTATGCCAATCATTATGGCGGGCTTGACCTTGGCAATATTGATCTCGGCTGTACTGGTTTGGAAGAATAAGTATTGGACCGCCCTGAAGCGGGTGCATTACACGTTAGTGACGCTTTCGGCTATCGTACTGACGATCTTCTTCTACTATTGGAATCTGCTCGGCTGGCAGTTTGGATAACGCTTAAGAGAGAAGGATGACCGTGGCTACAATACTTATCGCGGATGATGATGACAATATCCGGAAGCTGATGTCTTTATATCTGCGCAAAGAAGGGTTCCACCTCGAAGAAGCCGGGGACGGCACCAAGGCCTTGTCGATCATAGAGGACTCACAGATTGATCTTGTCATTCTGGATATTATGATGCCGGGACTGAACGGCTGGGAGCTGTGCAGGGAAATCAGGCGTTCGGATGCGAATCTCCCTCTTCTCATGGTGACGGCCAAAGCGGAATCCGCCCACAAAATCAAAGGGTTTCAGCTCGGAACGGACGATTACCTGACCAAGCCGTTTGATCCGGTGGAGCTGGTGATGCGGGTAAAAGCGCTGCTCAAACGCTCACTGGTAGTTACTTCCCAGTCCGTGCAGCTCGGTAATGTGGTGCTTAACCGCCGGACCTTTCAGGTTACACGCGGCGGGGCACCGGTCACGCTGCCCTTGAAGGAATTTGATCTTCTGTTTCTGCTGGTCAGCCACCCCAGGCAGATCTTCACCAGAGAACAACTGATCCAGCAAGTCTGGGGACTCCATTATGAAGGGGACGGGCGGACGGTAGATGTGCATATTAGCCGGCTGAGGGAGAAGTTCAGCGGCAACGGCGAGGGTTTTCAGATCGAAACCGCCCGCGGCCTGGGATACCGGCTGATCCCTGAGCCATGATCAAGACATTGTATGTCAGGATCATTCTCACGTTTCTTGGCATTATTGTCTTTAGTCTGATCTGTTCCTTTTTCATCGGCTTGTATGTATTTCAGAAGCAGATAAGTTATGAGGGACAGAACGAGATGATCACAGTGGGCAGGGAGATTATTCACCGCTATGATGACGCCAAGCCTACAGATATGGATGAGTTCCTGAATAGTATGGTTAAAATATCGGCGCATCCTATCCACATGTACCATCCCTCGGGGGAACATAGCTTTTACGGTCTCCCGGATAGTCCGGCTGTGACCATCACCCCCGGCGCTGTCCGGCAAGTGTTGCAGGGAAAGGTCTATCGTTCCTCCACGGAAGATGATGATACGTTCATCGGAATGCCCTTCATGCTCAAGGGGGAGTGGCGTGCGATGTTCCTGCAGTATTCTGCTGAGAACGAACATCTTGTCAACCGGCTGGTACTCTTTGTGCTGCTGCTCGTGCTTGTGCTGGGAAGCGTATGTATTGTTGTCGCTGCCAGATATCTGGTGGAGCCGATCAAGGCTTTGACGAATGCCACCAGAAGATTGGCCAAGGGTGATTTCGAAGTGGATCTCAGAATGAACCGTGTGGACGAGATAGGGGAGCTGACCCAGAGCTATGTGGAGATGGCGGGGGAACTGAAGCAGCTGGAGCAGATGAGGCAGGATTTCGTCTCCAATGTCTCCCATGAAATCCAGACACCGCTTACCTCCATATCCGGTTTTGCCAGGGCGCTGCAGAGCAATGATCTGATTGCCGAAGAGGAACGTAAGGACTATCTGGATATCATCATTGCGGAGAGCGGACGTCTGTCCCGGCTAAGTGATAATCTGCTGAAGCTGGCTTCCCTGGATTCCGAGCATCACCCCTTCACGGCAGTCCCTTTCCGGCTTGACGAGCAGATCCGAACCATCGTGGTGACCTGTGAGCCGCAGTGGTCAGCCCGGAGCATCATTATTGATCTGGAGCTGCCGGAAGCTGTTCATATCACAGGGGATGAAGATCAGCTGAAGCAGGTATGGATGAATCTGCTCAGTAACAGCATCAAGTTCACGCCAGAAGGCGGGAAGATCAGCATCCGTATAGACCACAGTGCAGCGGAAGTTGCCGTCACTATCAGCGATAATGGCATCGGGATCTCCCCGGAGGAGTGGGGTGCCGTGTTCCAAAGATTCTATACAGTAGACAAATCGCGGAATGGAAGTAATAGCGGGAACGGTCTGGGACTGGCCATTGTCTCAAAAATCGTCTCCCTGCATCAGGGCAGTATTGAGGTAGACGGTGCGGCAGGAGTAGGCACGACGATTATTGTCAGGTTGCCCGTACGCCAGACATAATGAAATCCTTGAATTGCCGGTCCGTTGCCCGGTCTTCCTCCGTGACTGCACCGCCCCGCTGGTGAGACAGAATAACGGCTTTTTGTAAATACATGAAATACAGGTGGGTGGACTTCTGCAGAAGGTCCAGCCACTTTTTTTGATGCTCTGGAGCCACCGAGGCGCTCTCCAGGCTGATGTACCGCGAATACCAGACCTCCATAGCCTTCCTGAAGTCAGGGAGCTCGGCCGGGTTCTTGGAGAGAGTACTGTAGTAGACTCCAAAAAGGGCATCATAATAGATCAGTGACTCTTGATGCTCTCTCAGCTCCAGGTATTGATCCAGAATCTTCTCCAGAGACTGTACCGGCTGTGCAAAATCGAAATCAAACAGCAGCTGTCCAAACATCTGCTCCAGATTATCGACATAGAGCTCGGCGGCTAAATCTTCCTTGTCCTTATAATGAAGGTACAATGTGCGGCGGGAGACACCGGCTTGTCCGGCGATCTGTGTCATATCCGTGCGCTCAATACCCTGAGTACAGAATAGCTCCAGCGCAGTATCCTTAATAAGGCTCCTCGTTAATTGCTGCTGCTTCTCACGCAAATTCAATGATTTCCTCTCCTGTCCTTATGCTGTTATGCTAGTATTCCGCTGCTTCCCGGACTACTCTTGAGCTGGCTCCGGCTTCCCGAGGAACTTGCTGCCCACCGAATAGGGGTTGTGATGATTGACCGCATCCCCCAGCCACTTCAGCAGCTTCACCCCATCCTGCTCCGCCTGATAGAAGGTCTCCCGGGTGGAAAAAGTGTGCGGGGTGGTCCCGTTCTCAGCATTCAGCCCGTAATCCGTCAAATAGTAATAATAATTAGGAACCGTTGCCGCTAGAGCAGCTACCGATTGCCGCATTTCCTCTGACCATTCCTTAATGAGCTTCTGGTCCCGTGGACCATTATGATCGTTAATCTTGTTCTGGAAGTGGATCAGAATCTCATCATATACCGAATAGGCTTGTAAAAGCACCGTACCTGCAGGCAGCAGCCGGCCATTCGCGCGAAAAGAAGCCCCGATGATATCTGCCTCCGGCGCATATCCGAAGTTTGCAGTGAAATCCGAGTCCCATTCCTGCTCCATCACCTGCGGCCACTTGTCTGACTTCAGGAAGGAGCTGTCCGCATATTGGAAAATCTCAGAGTCTTTATAATGGTTGGAGATCTCGGGCGCCCAGAAGGCGGAACCGAATCCCCCGGCACTTTCGCCTGCAATTAGCAGCTTATCGGGCTTAGCCACGTTCGCATAGATCCAGTCAAGGCTGCTGCGCACATTATTACGCCCGTTATACCGCATGGTGAAGGTGCTGCTGTCCTCTCGCGGATACGTAGCGGTGCGGTTACCAATGTGGAAGTCACCTGTTGAATAAGGGAGGTAGACCACATTCCAGCCGTGAAAAGGATTATCCGGGTTGTCCGTATCCATCATCCCGCCGAGCAAAGTCAGCATATAGAACGGAATGTCAGCGAAATAGTTGCCTGTATCTCCGCCCTTAATAAAGTTCATGAGCTTAATAGGATGTGCAGCGCTCCGGGCATCCCAGCTGACCCCGCCGCCGGAAAAGAAGATGATCCAATTGTTGCTCTCACCAGTCTTAGTCCATATGAAATACTCTGATCCATCACTGGAAAGGGTATTCCCGCCCAGCTTGACCTTGTTCCACTCGTAAGGCTTCACTTCTGCGATTACGGGGGTAGTGGTCACCGGCCGCCGGATTACGAAGGCGTAGACCGCAACAATGGCAATGACAACAACGCTCAACAATCCAACACCCGTAAATATCGTAATTTTCTTCATTCTGCTCATCTCATCGCCCCCTTACTAGAAGTATACGCCCGGATAACTCATTGCACAATATGTATACTTAAATCTGAAGTGACAAGCTGGAAATAATCCTTTGGCAGATTGTTAAATCTATGATTTTCAATATAAAAGCTTTAATTTCAATATTCCAAATATAGTATTTTATGATAGTATTATCTACAGTTCTGTCGGCCGATGGATCAATACTCCAAGAGGGATTTGAAAAAAGTGAAAAAAATGAAATTGAAACCGCTGTCAATTCTGTTTAGTTCGATGATCTCGGCTTCTCTGTTTGCAGGCAGCGTATATGCTGCTTCTGGAGTTACTATTCATGACGTAACTTCCCAAGTACAACAGGGCAGCTATCTGTGCTGGGCGGCTGTATCCAGCATGGCTGGACAATATCTGGGGAAATCCAGCGCCACCCAGCAAAATATAGTGAAGGCTGCAAAGGGCATATACATGGACACGGCCGGGACGGTCTATGATGCGCAGGCAGGACTTGCCGCCTATGGCGTAAGCTCATCTGCATCACTAAGTGTGCCGTCTTACAATAGTTTAGTCAGCAATATAGATAATTACTCCAATGTTCTTGCGTTTACGAGCAAGGCTGGCTCAAGTATTGGTCATGCCTTTGTAGTTAAAGGGTATTACTACAACACCACTAACAATATTCAGAACTTATATTATATTGATCCGGCAGATGGTTCGAGCAATGTTCAAGGCTATTCTACGTTCAAGAGCAATTCCACTTATAAGTGGGTTAATACAGTAAACAATATTAATTGAAATTAATGACCTAATACAAACAACAATTGGAGGGCTTTTTTTGAAAATTCGTGCGTTGCTATTAACCGCTGTCCTGGCTCTGTCACTGGCTGGAAATGCTGCATATGCCGATTCTGGTCTTGAGAAGGCTGGGGCAGAGATCAAAGGAGCCATTGAGCAGGAATATAAAGAGTATTATGCGGATAGCCTTGAAGCCCAGAAGGATAACTTTCATGGTACGGGCAAAACAAGCTTTCATGAGGCCACTCTGGGGGAAGGAATCCCCTATTACCAGTTGAATGTCCAGGACAACTCCATTTCACATGAAATGGCGGGTTATAAATTTCCTCTTTATCTGGAAGAGGCCCAGGTTGGGGTGATCGAGGCTACTCTGGAGTCAGGGGCATGGACCATCTATAATATCAGCAATCATAATGATTTTGACAACACCGTGAAGCGGCTGGAAGCAGAGTATGCCGGAAAGGGCACTGTAGAGCTGATTGACGACAAACGCTACGAGCTGGATTATCTCTATATAAACAATGAGGTTAACGAGACCTATATTGATTTAACGAATGAACAGAAAATCAGTCCTTCAGAGGTTAGGGATGCGGTTAGCGAATCGGCAGATGCCTTGAATTCTATGAACCGCAATTCCAATGACGGAGCAATCCTGGTGGGTGGCGGCCATCATGCCGCTTCTTCTGACGGGGGGCATAACTCTTTAATTACAGCGATCGTCCTGTTCGGACTATCTCTTGTCTTTGCTGTCCCGGTTGTAATCTCCGCTGTCCAGAGAAGAAGAGCCTCAGACGTATTACAATGAGCTTGGGACGAAACGAATGAACCGGCTCATAGGATTATTCCTACTGTTTAGCCTGGCACTGTTGGCCGCAATGGGATGCAGTAATAAGGGAGGCACCGCCGAAGGTGAGACTGACGAGCAAATCGCCGCCGGGTATGTTGAGACTCTTGGTTACAAGATCGTTGACCCTGCAGAAGAAGTTGCCCAATATACATTGGATCAGACCATGCTTGAGAATCTGGATTACATGCAGCTCTGGTCGGTACAGAAGCAAGAACCTGATGCCTATTTCGGCAAAAAAATCATAACTTACCGATTCATCGTGGAGAATCATCCCCTGGAGCAGCAATATCCCCCGGACGAATACAGGATTGCCGTAAATGTCATGCTTGCAGATCATGAGGTCATAGGCGGAACCTCGGGTCCGCTAAGCATAATCAAGAATCTCGTCGTGGCCGGCGGAGAGTACTCCATCGAAGGGAAGACGCTGAAGGAGATCAAAGGGCTGGATTATTCGCAGTGGCTGGAGCATTGGAAGGAGAGGTATGGGGCTGAAGTGAAGCTAAGATAGTAAAAAGGATGCTAAGAGTGTGCATACACTCTTAGCATCCTTTTTAAGTTGATGGTTATAAATCTTAAAACAGCGAATCCTGCGTCTCCGGTAATAGAAATGTATCCAGATTCATCACACGAATTTGGCCAAATGGATCAATAAAATCCTTAAGATTATAAGTTACAATGATGTCGGCGTTATGTATAATGGCTGCAGCCATTACCGGATAATCATCCATGTCCTTCAGCGGCTTTTTACGTCCCCGTTCCTGCTTTGCTTCCTCCTGTAACATGGCAATTGTCTTCCCTAGATATTGTTCAATCACATCCTGGCCTTTATGTCTCCAGCCATACTCCTCTTGCATAATTTCTTCCACAATTAGTTTATAATCGTCTGAAAATTCAGGCCAGTTTATTTGCCCCAATGAATCCAGAAATTCCACATTAAAAATCCCCTTGAACATTTCGAAGAGTGGCATAAGTTTGTCATGTTCGAAAGCAACGGGTCTCATCGGCCCATCCTTTTCTGTACGGATAGCTATGCCTCCCGAGCGCAATAAACCATAGAATTCTGCCTGAACAGCTTTGGGCAGGCAGAATTCTACAAGGCCGTTGATATGCAAATCATATAACCGGTCGAATTCCTTGCGAACCCTGTGATTTCGGTAAATAAACCGATCAGCAAGTATGCAGCCATCCCAGATGATAATTTTAGTCTTCATCACGGTATAGATCCTTACGGTTAACGAGTTCCATCTCAGCAGCGTTATTAAAAATGAATTTTTCGAGGGCTGTAACTTCCGCTTCTGCGGGAGGATTTTTAAATTGCTTCTTGGGTATTCGAATATCCCTGCTATGCTGGCTGGTACGTTCCCATTCAATTTTATTTTGTTTAATCCATTTATATACTGCTTTATCCGACACATTAAAGCGCTCAGCAACCTCTTGAACGGTATAGAAATCATTTGATTGAAAAGCTTTGCTCAAGGAAGGAGTGAATTTAATGCGGCGGTTTTTATGACTTCCCTGTCTTCCCTTACGTAGCACACCTTTTGAAGAAATAATTACAGAAGACTCTAAAAGAGTCTGTGCATTGTAAATATCTTGAGCAGTAACATTGCCTGACTCCACTTTCTCCAAAAATTGAAGCAAATTTTCTTTTACCGTTGACACAAATACCACCTCCTTCGTTCAGTATATCACAATAGAACGTAATTCAACCACAATTCAACTTACTCCTTAATTTTTGGTTTTGCATAAATTACGATATAATTATCCCTGAGATTACCAGTGGAATGATAAGAACTTGGAGGGATTGTATGACACTATCCAAATGCCTCAAGCTTTCAATGACATTGTTATTTGTCTTAATGATCTGTACAGCCTGCCAAAGTCATAAGGAGCAAGGAACGAGCGGCTATATTTCGTTAAATGAATTAGAGAGCTTAGCGGACAAGGGAGCCGCACTGAGTTGGAGCGATTTTGACAAGTATCCGTATGAGGATATCGGTTCAGGAGTGTATATAAGAAGGTACCCTATCGAAGGGGAACAACAGCTGTTAGTTAGAGGGAAAAGCCTGGAAAAACCGCCTGAGCAAATTTCTATTGTGGATCAAAAGGGTGAGGAGCAGGACATTCTGCTATGTGTTAATCTAACGTGCAGGTAAGTGAAACGACAACGTCAATCTAACGTATGATCCTTATTCAACTTTATCCGATATGGCTCATACGGAGGTGAACCTGGCTGGAGCATTTTTATGACTTAGTTCAATTGGCGTTCTCGATCGCTCTTATCTATTCCTTAGTATCATTTCCATTTGCTCATTTTTCTGTACGAGAGATTCACTGGGATCATGATATTGCTGCAGCGGGTTCCACTTGGTATGTGGCTGTCAGACTGTCGCAACCGAGCAGCATACAGCGTTGGATCATACGTACTGCCAGACGAAGAGAAGCACCGGATGAAGAGGACAATGTCCTTCCCCACATTGATAATCATACTTTCAATTAGGGAGGACAACGATGAAAAAGATCATGCGGCTTCAACCATGGGCCAAGCCCATTCTCGTATTGTTGACGGCAGTTATTCCGGTTATTGTGCTTAGCGGGTGTTCAACAGCAGCCCAAGCACACTCGATTACTGCCGATTCAACAGGGATATTCAACCACTTTTTTATATATCCATTATCGTTCCTAATCAAATTCTTCGCCGATGCATTTCACGGAAACTACGGATTATCTATCGTGCTGATGACGTTCATCATTAGACTTGCGATCATGCCGCTCATGATGAATCAAACCAAGAAACAAATGGACATGAAAGAGAAGATGACCGTCCTTCAGCCGGAGTTAACTGCACTTCAGGATAAGTACAAGGATGACGTTAGTGCGGATGCCAAAAGGCAACAGCAAGCCGAGATGATGCAGCTCTACCAAAAGCATCAATTCAACCCCTTAAGTATGGGCTGTTTACCGATGCTTCTCCAGTGGCCGATCACTCTTGCCTTTTACTATGCCATTCGCCGTACCCCGGAGATTGCCGCTCACGATTTTCTGTGGTTTAGCTTGGGGCAGACTGATATGATTTTGCCGTTTATTGCCGCTGCGGTGTATTTCGTCCAGTTCCGCTTGTCGCAATCCGCTTCCGCACAGAATCAGCACAACCCAAATAACCAAATGGCTTTCATCGGAATGTTGTCACCGGTTATGATGGGTGTATTTTCTTTTGGGATGCCTGCTGCGCTACCCTTATATTGGGTGGTTGGCGGTATCTTCATTATCGTGCAGACGATCCTACTGAATAAAATGTACAAGAAGCCAAATGCAGCAGGTAAAAACTTGCCTACAGGTGTAGAAGAATAATAAAATTTGATAAATCAACGGCAGTTTGGGGCTTTTAGTTCAAGACTGCTGTTGGTTTTTATAAAGAATTGGCTGGTGTGTGTATGTCGAATGTGATTTATAAGCATGAAGTAGAACGATTCGAAAGACTTGGAATGAAAGTATTATTGAAAGAAAAAATATCTAAGTACTTGAACTGTTCAACCAAGAATTTATAGGTTTATTTGAGGATTGGAAAGAGGAAGGGAATCCGCCCATTGAGCTTTATAACTTAAAAGAAGAAATCAGCGAATTTCAAAGAAGCAGCTGATAATTTAGTCCTTACAATTAATCTTTAGCACGTATATATAACCTTGATTGGCTTTGTGCCCTCTCTAGGTACGGACACTATCCATTCAAAATGAGATATGAAACAATCTATGGAATGGATGGTGAAATATAAATGGAATTTATAAAAAATATTAAATTAGTCACAGAAATATTGCCTAGCTTTAACGTCAGACAATTAACTTTTTTCACTTCATTAAATTATTATATCGCTCAAAATATTGACTATGAATATATCTCGTATTTAGAGATGGTTTTCATTATTGAACAGAAAAAAATGAAACAAAGGTTAAAAGTATTAATGAAATTCAATAATGTTTCATCCTTATATGTAAAAAATCTTGGAGGAAATTACAATCAAATTCTTGGGTTTGAAATTGAGGATAAAACTAGTAGCCAATGGGAGAAAAGTGGGAGTTATCATGTAAAGGATTATGAGGATGGGATTTTAGATTTTTATTGTGAAACAATTGAGATTTTAACTGTGAACAATGAAACTGATTTCTAATTAACTCAACTTTCGCAGAGTCAAAATCGAGTTGACCCCATGTTGGGGTTAAGATATAGCATGTTTAAGTAGAGGCCTTGCCCATATAGAAAAACACCGCTTCCTTTGGTAAAGTGAGATTGTCGAGATCCACTAAACCACAGAAGAGGTGTCCCTTCCATGATAAAACAAAAGTCGTCCCTAGATCAACTCCCACCTGAAATGAGACCTGCTTTTCAGGAACTCGGTGTCTTGAAGCACTTGAGAAATGCAGGATTTAAAAAGACTTTTGGTTATACCTGTTCCCATCTATTTATGCTTGTTTTTGTCCTGCTCTTTCATCAGAAGAACTGGTTTCGTCTGCTCGAAAGTTCCAAAGGTGAAGCCTTTCCTGGCAAAGATGCCGTCTATCGGTTTCTGAATCACAGCCAATTTGCTTGGCGGCGTTTCTTGACTTCGCTCAGCAGTGACACCGTTCAGCGAGTCGAGACCTTGACTTCCGTCAACGCGAACTTCCGTGTTCATCGTCGACGATTCCATGTTTGAACGAAATCGCAGCAAAGCGGTAGAACTTCTGGCTCGGTTTAAAGATCACGCCACCGGTGCTTATTATAAGGGGTTCCGTATGCTGACTTTAGGCTGGTCGGACGGCCATACGTTTCTTCCTTTGGACTTCGCCCTGCTGAGTTCCGTGAAGGCCGGACTCACCGGCATACATCCGGGAATCGACAAGCGATCCTCGGGATACAAACGCCGGAAAGAATCCCTGCTTTCGGCCCCGCATCTGGTTTCAGAACTGCTGGATCGGGCCATCGCCTCGGGTGTTTCTGCGACTTACGTACTCATGGATAGCTGGTTCACTCATGCGCCCTTAATCGGGCGAGTGGTGGAACGAGGTCTTCATGTTATTGGCATGGTGAAAAACGACAACAAGCGGTATCTCGTTCACGGTCAGCGGCTGGACCTTAACGGGCTTTACCGATCTGCAACACAAGTGCAAGGGAAGCAGCGGAATATTTTGCGTCAGATTCATACGGAACTGGTTCCAGGTATTCCGGTCGTCGTGGTCTTTGTTCGCCATCGCTCCAAGAAAAACGAGTGGCTCGCGATTCTATCGACGGATCTCACACTGACGGCACCGGAAATCATTCA
>NZ_JBHUKY010000062.1:64945-83023 GCF_042684125.1 Paenibacillus rhizoplanae
GCAAGGTCGTTCGTACGATCTGCTCATTAGCCATACCACCATTGTCTTTTCCCGTTATATACTGCTGGCTTGGCAGCATCGGCAAAGTACCGATCAACGGACGCTCGGTGGACTGTTTTATTTGCTTTGCGATGAAGTGGGTACCTTGGATTGGGCAGTAGCTTTACAACAACTGGTGGAATTGATGAACGAGATCGCCAATCAAGTCGGCAAAAAGCTATCCGCTATGATTAAAAGTCAACTCCAGCACTGGATCGCCGCTCTGCCCAATTACATCAAGGCGTACTTGCCGATTTCAGGCTGCGAAAGTTGAGTAATTAAGCTACACCCGGGCCAGTAAAGTTTGGGATGAGGAGAATAAGCCATGTCCAACGGACATTCCGTAATTCATCTAAGTGAGATTTCAGGCAAAGAAATGAGCTCAGTGGTATTCATAAGAGATTATATCCAGCTAATCTTTGAAGAAGATTATAAAGAGACAATGATAGTTACAGCGTTTTAACTTCCAACAATAAGGGCAGGCTCAACATTCTACATCAGATCGGATATAAGTTATTGCAACATTCTTTGTTCCCTTATTAACCAGACTGTTACGGAAATAGATATTGAGGAAGGTGTAGCTATTACCTTGCTATTCCAAAGCAATATTGCGCTTGAGATTTCATTAAAGAGAGAAGCAGACGGAGGGCCGGAGGCGGCTATGTTTAGTAGTGAAAATGGACTAACTATCTGGCAACTCCCATAAAGAAACAGCTAGGAGGGAACCTATGAAAAGAGAAAGTCCAGTAGACGAGTTTCAAACGGTATATTTTATTACTGATTGGTGGGACGGGCCAAAAACCGGATTTGCTGATTTTAATGGTACTGTTCATTGTTTTGAGCGATTTTTTGATAAAGTGAACGATGATTGGTCAAATTTGTATTTGCTAAGACCTGTTTCAACGAAGGAATATTCACTACAAATTGAGTCCCATAAATTATTTTTAAATTGGATAAATGATAATTCATCAAGAACACATCCTTCTTCAGACATGGAGAACAAAAGGTATCATGAAATAGAGCACCTTTTAGCTGAATTTAAACATCAATTTTATAGTGAAAAGTACATTGGAGAATTCATATCCATAGCTAAAGATGAAGCGGGAAATGTCAGCATGATATACGACTTCAATTATAAGGTAAAGTGGAATGAATCGCCTGAACAGCCAGTCTCAAAGCCTTAATCCTCCGCTCTAAAAGTGTTCTTTGTGGACTGCCCGCCTTTGACTTGGCATAACTGTTCTCCACTGAAGGGGTTAAACCAGTGAGAACCTTGCCGGCCTCTGCTAAATCTTCAGGTGTATATGGATGAGGCTTTTGATTCCAGACATTTTCCAGAACCGCTAAGCCGATGGATACCGCATGGAGGCGTTTGGTTACCAGGGTAGTATTGGCGCCACTTTGAGTCATTTGGGACAAAGCGCTCTCAAGTTTTTTGACTGTGGATTGCATAGAGGTTATGGATTCCAATTGATCTGCATTTGATACATTTTCCATATTCACTGTCCTTTCTTTGCTTCTGAATTTATACTTCATGCCAGTTTTATTTCATAAGCTCTACAGGATACTCCGGATCAGGAGTATTTTGAAGCTCCGTTTCTGTTCCGACAAAAAACTCCTGCACCGTAGGTCCCTCTATTTTACCGGAACTATTAACAGACTCGCCGTCGCCTATATGGTGACCGTGGATCATTTGATCGACATCTATTTTTTGTTGCCTATTTTGTCCATCATAGTAGTAAAATTCATCGAAAGATACTCCATATTCAACTGGAGTGGAAGTTTTTAAAATACCTGATTCAGGAATGGTATAAATGTTTTTCCCGTTAACCTGCTTGATAGGGTCAAATCCCTCTTGATTATAGATAATCTGCACCCAGCCGACATAATTTTCTGGAATAAGATAAGTGTTTAGATTGCTTTTATTAGAGCTGCAGGCGACGAGGATCAGTGCTAACAGTATTAAAGGAATGAATAGCGGTAATAACGTTTTCAATGTTGTAACCTCCTTGAATGGACATTCCCGAAAGATGTGCTTGCTAAGGACGTAACGTCACAGTCTACTATGGAGATCATAAGAGGTCTTATTAGAGAAAAGCAAAGGAGGGTATTCGTTGGAGCTTACAATAGGGAAATTCGCCAGCGCTGTCAATACAACGATAAGGACGCTTAGGCATTATGAGCAACTTGAGTTGCTTGTTCCGGTTAAGCGAAATGAATTCAATCAGAAAATGTACACCAGGGATGAATTGAAGAGATTCTACAATATCCAGCTGCTCAAAAGCTTAAACATGCCTTTAGACGAAATTAAACAAAGGCGTATAGAGAGAATTAAAAGAACTGTTAGAAAGGGTACCTGTACCCATAGATGAGCTGTCTGATTCCAATCAGTACCTGGAACAACAGCTGGAAATTTATAAAGGCTTATTGCCTGTTGATATGGCGGAGTTTGTAGGGCAGGTGATCCAAGTCTTTTATAAAAATGTTAATGAATTAAAGGGAGAATAAATATATGAGTCCATTAAGTTCCAGAGAGCATTATAAGCTGTTGCTGCAAATTTTGTTAGCTTAACGCCGTTTTTAATCTTAGGACTGATCCTTGTAGGGATTTTTAGGTGGGGAGAGATCATGCCCTTTATGGTTTCGCTGTTTGTCCCGGATGGGTTCTCTTATCTTTCAGTTGCCTTACTGGGCTTGAGTGTAGGTACAATTGTAGTACTTATTAGTTTGGGTCTCATCATAAAAACAAACACAGAGCTTCCTCAATCAGGAGGCGCAGAAATGATCAATCAAATCATAAGGACTCCGAGTGGTATTGCGGTCAGTTCGCTGGGGGGAAGCTTGTTTGAGGAGTTTTTTTCAGGGGTGTACTCATAGTTGTTTATTGATCATAGCCCGATCATTGACGGGGGCGTCATTCTTATAAGCTCCTTTTTGTTCTGGATCATTCATGTACCACAGTATAAAGGGGTTTATGTAGCCTACGTGATCGTATTTATGAACGGGCTGATCTTCGCCTTATTATTTTATTCTACAGGTTCCTTGATTCCGGCCACTCTGGCCCATGCGATTTACAATGTTGGCATAGGGATTTACTTTGCTCATAAGCATATAAAAGAACAAAATCACCCTAACAGGTGAAGGTGGGTTGGTTTCTCATTGCCGGGTAACTTTGATATGTGAGTTTTTCTCTCTCACGGACCGCTTGTATGGAGCGGTAAGTTGCACTTTTTGCAGGATTTCTCTATTAAAAGTTACCGGCTGAAGTACATTGTTGCATTATTTGCACAAAATTTCGGTGCAGAGAGTAAGTTAGCACTGGCTTTGTTGCATTTCGTGCAGGATTTCAGCATAGGCGGGTTTTATTGGGCAGTATTGCTGCATTTCTTGCAGGATTTCTGTAAAAATGTTACTGGCTGTGGGCAGGGGAAGCATCCTTTATCGCAGCAGCCCCAATGTGTTCGGCTTTCCGCATACATCTGGCCTGTGTACTTCCATGGTAGTGAACCGTATTCGTTTTTCATATACATCTGTTCTACAGAAAAAATCAGCCGTTCTCCGCAATCGCAGGGAACGGCTGTCTATACTACTCCTCAACCACCTTAGACGAGCTAGGCGTATTCTTGTTCTTATACACCCACATCGCATATTCAAGCGGGCGGACCAGCGCTTTGTGGTAGGTGCTGTTGTCGCCGGAGCGGGCGAAGACCTCGCGGGCGGGCTTGGGGTTGACCTCCAGCACGTAGATTTTGCCCTCGCGGTCGATGGCAAGATCCAGGGCCAGCTCGCAGAGGGCGCCGAAGCTGTCTTCGAGATAGGCGGCAGCCTCGATCCCCAGCTTCTCGGCAGCGAGCATGGCCTTGTCGGCACGCTCTTCGCTGCCAAGCCACTGCTTCAGCAGCGTCTCTGCCTTCATCGCATGCCCGCCGCCATGGAGGTTCGAGGTGACGCTGCGGGCGGCGCCCACCCGGCCGGCCATGCCGGTGAACTCCCAGTCGCCCTGGCCGTTCTTCTGCACCAGCATCCGGTAATCGTGAAACCGGCCGCTGGGCAGCCGCAGCGGGATACCCTGCTGCACGAGGAATTTACCGCTGATGCACCACTGGCGGACGATGGTCTCCAGCCGGCTCAGCGACACCTTGCGCGGGGCGATGATCTGGCGGCTCTGGCGGCGTCCCTGAATATCGAAGAGAGACTTGCCTTCACGCTGGCGTTCGATCCGCAGGATGCCGCGCCCCCCGGTGCCGTTAATCGGTTTGACATAGACGACGGGGCTGGATTTCAGCATCCGGTGCAGATCGGCAGAGGACTGGTAGAGCAGCGTCTCCGGCATATGGGCCCGGAAGCGGCTCCGCTGGGAGAAGGTCTGGTGCACCGTCCATTTATTACGCAGCGGGCGGTTCAGGAAGGTCAGATGGTCGTACCGCGCGCGGAAGCGCAGCAGCTGCTGGAAGCGCTGGCTGCGCTGAATCCGGCAGCGGTCATAGATCATATTCGGGAAGGAGCGCCATTTCCGCGACCATACTCCGCTTTTGACATCATAGACCATCGCATTGATCAGATCCTTGCTGACATGCACATCTGCCGGGGTGAACACAAAGACATCCAATCCTATCCGGCTGCCTTCAATAATCATCCTCCGGTATACGCTCTTCTCTTCAAGCTGCTTGGCGTCGTTCAGATACAGGGTAAGGATGCCTAAGACGGGCTCTGGCACAGGAGTTCACCTCCTTGCGGAAGAGTGGCGGGATCAACTGCGCTCAGGGGGGAACGCAAGAGCAGGGTGGGCTTGCCTGTAGGTCCGTTAATGAGGTCTACTGCGGCAAGCCCGCTGTTGAAACACATCTTGAGGCTGGCTGCATTGTCGCAGGCCACATGGCATTCCAGCTGCCCAAGGCGCTCCAGCTGTGCAGTAAGCAGGGCTGTGCCTGTGTGCTTGTTCCGGTACAGGGGATGGACGGCGACTACACAGGCCTCCTTGCCGAAACCGGACACGAAGCTGACGCCTGCAAGCTGGCGGCCGTTCTGACCCCGTAATGTGGCAACGAGCAGGGAGACCCCCGGCAGGGCAAGCTGATCCGGTGTCAGCCGGGCCAGCCTCCTGCATCCGCGAAGTGTAATCCGCTGCTCCCCATACTCACTCAGGAACTCAAGCAATCCGCTTCGCCTGGATTCCCACTGTGCGGGATTGCTGTCGTAGAGCGAGGATATCTGCATGGTGTCACTTCCTTTGACGAATAATGGATTATTTGGATTGGCGGGACAGATGATTGCCGTATTGGAAGATGCGTTCGAGCGACAGCTTGCGGATCGCCGGCTCGTCGAATTTCATCGGGCGGGAATTGGCTTCAAAAAACCATACTGCGCCTTCTTCATCGACCCCGAGGTCCATTGACATCTCGCCCAGCATGTTGCTGGAAGCCCGCTCAATCTGCCGGGCGACCAGCAGCGCAGTGGTAGAGACATCCTTCAGGATAAGCGCTGCCTGCTCTGCTCCGAAGGTTCCCTCCAGCATGCTGGAGGGATCTTCGATGCTGCCGCCGCGCGGCACATGGGTGGTGATGCTGCGGGCCCCGGCCAGCCGGGCACCGATGCCGGTTACTGCCCAGGCGCCCCGGCCGTTCTTCTGCAGCAGCACCCGCAGGTCGAAGGGGCGGCCCCGGTATCCGGCAAGCACGATGGCTTGCTGGACAATGTAGCGGGCGGACCCTTTTTCCCGGCCGATCCGGGCCCAGAGCCGTTCGACAGACGCGGCCTTATAGGTCGTGTTTTTTTTGCCGCTCTGAATCTGCAGCCGGTAGGGAAGGAGAGTGTCCGGCCGGTATCTCAGCCGCATGATGCCTTTGCCCGCCTTGCCCTTCTCCGGCTTGAGATAGAGACTCTCGTGATTCTTCAGCATCGCGGTAAGGGTCGCTGCGCTGCGCATGCGGCGGGTCTTGGGCACATGCCTCGAGGTTGCCTTGGATTCCTTGAGCCACTCGAAGAGGTTCCACTTATTGAAGAAGCTCGGATTGTACAGCGAGATTTCGGGATGCTCCAGACACTCGGCAATTTTGCGCGCGACCGGTGCCTTCTCCTCCTCCTCGCGGTTGGGAATCCGGTTATAAATGACCTGCGGCAGCGGAACCGGAATGGCATACCAGAGCTTCCCGCTGGCGGAAGGCACATAGCCGCTCACGATTTGTTCATTCAGCTTCAGGTCGCGGACGGTGATGACATAGACCATATAGCCCATTTCTCTGCCGGTACGGATAATGTCGCGGAAGTTACTGCGGTTGCCGCGGAACTGCTGAAGCCGGTCACTGGTGGTGAGAATGGCGATTACGGGCTTACTGGGATCGGGTATCCGGCTGTTCACAAGTCATCCCTCCTGCGGAATTTGCTGAGATACAGACAATGCTCCAGGATGTGCTCAATGGAAGCTTTGCCCTCAGCGCGCAGGGAGGGGTGGCGGAAGATAGAGCGTCCCGGTTTGGCATTGGCCTCGAACATCCAGATATCCTCATCCTGGTCAATGCCGAGATCGAACCCGATCTCGCCGAGCAGATGGCGGTGCTGGATCTCCAGAGATTCTGCCAGTTTGACGGCAGTAGTTTTGGCGCGCTGGAGCACTTCATCTGATCTGGCCCCGAACACACGGCCGAGAGCCTGCTGCGGGGTCAGTAGCGCTCCGCCATTCTTCAGATGGGTGGTAACACTGCCCCGTCCGGCTTTTTTGGCCCCGATTCCGACGACGACCCATTGATTGCTGCCGTTCTTGTGCATATGGAAGCGGAAATCAATCGGGCAGTTGTCAATCTCGATAAGACGGATACCCTGCTGGACCACATAGTTCTGCATGCTCTGCCCATGGCGGCCCCGCAGCATACGCATCAGGCTGTCGAAGCTGGTAAAGCGCAGCAGCACGTTCTTGCCACTCCTGCGGTACCGGGCGAAGTACCCTTTCTTCGGCAGGTAGGTCAGGCGGTAGATGCCGTGTCCCAGGCTGCCGGCGGAAGGTTTGTAATAGACGAAGTGGTGACGGTCCAGCATATCCCGCATTTGTTCGGAGCTTGGGTTACTGTGCGTTTCAGGCACGAAGCGGTTCGCCGCCCCGTCGTTCTCCAGCAGCCGGTAAATATCCGATTTATTGAAAAAACTCCAGTTGAAATAAGGAATCTTCTTACGTCCGAAGCGCTCGCGCAGCTGGTTGATGTAAGGGGAGGTCTCAGCTCTGCGGCTGGGCAGGCGGTTATAGACTACATCCGGCAGGGGCACGAGCTTGCGCTCGAAGCGGCCGCTTGCCGTCAGGAAATATCCGTTGACCTGCTCCTGCTGCCAGTCGATATCCCGCGGCATGAAGGCGAAAATGTAGCATTTGTTGCTGCCTTCACGCAGCAGCTGCTTGATGAAGCCGGTACGGGAGCCGAAGGGCTGCGCTGCAGAAGCGGGTCCGTCTGAGAGCACACCGACCAGCGGCCCGAGCTGCACCTCGTCATTCTGCAGATTCCGCAGGTAGATGCCGCCAGCCTTCGGGACCTTGATGGCGCTTTTGACGCCCGAGGCCAGGAAGAGGTGCTTGCCGGCACGCTTGATCGGCTTGATCGTGGCCGGGATGGCATCTTTTCCAAGGCGCAGGCGGATGTTCTTCTTGCCGGATAATTTCAGGCTTCTCATCAGTTCACCCGAGACATATACTACTCGATCAGGCTGCTTGGTGAAATGGACATTGCAAAAAGTGAGACCCATTTATGAATCCTCCTTTGGAACCATAGATATCATTCTCCCGTGTGAACGGAGCTGCCCGGGAGGCAGCTTGTGGTAGCTGCTTGAGGTAAGCAGCAGATGGCGCGCATAGCGCAGCGGGTTCTCGGCAGCGAGTCTAGCAGCCCGGCGGTCGCCCGTCAGCCGGAACACCGTGCGCCCTGGCTTGGAATTAGCTTCCAGCAGATAGATTCTCCCTCCGGCATCGATGCCAAAATCAAGGCCCAGCTCTCCGAGTCTGCCGCAGGATTCTTCCAGCAGCGGAGGCAGGAGTGCAGACGCCAGGGTCAGCTCCTCCAGCAGGTCTCTTCCTCCCGCGCCGTATTCGTCCAGCAGGAAGGGGAGGGCGGGAACGGCTGTGCCTCCGCCGTGCAGATTGGAGGTCAGTGATCCCCGGGTGCCGAGCCGGACGGCCATGCCGGTCAGGGTCCAGGCACCGGTGCCGTTCTTCTGCATCAGCACACGTACATCGAACGGCTGTCCTCCGCTGCCGGTGAGATGCAGGTAAGGCTGTATGATATAGCGGTGCTGGCCGATGAAGCGGCCGATCCAGTCCAGACCTTCGTCCAGCGTACCGAAAACATATTGAAAAGGTTCGTTATTCCTGTCTCTGCCCCGCACCTTTACTCCGCCGCCCTCGCGTCTGCCGAGCATTACAGCGTGTACGGTACGCTTGCCGTGGGAGCCGGTTCTGGGCTTCAGAAAAACGCCGTATTCCCTTCCGGCGAGCATATTGCCAAGCGCTTCGCTGCTGCTGTATAGCTCAGTCTCCGGCAGCAGGGCGTTGGCAGCAGGGCTGCGCCGCAGAATCTCGTAGACTCCCCATTTATCTGGAAGTCCGCGTGACCAGGGCAGACAGCGGGTCAATACAGACAGGGCGGCCGCTGCTGCTCTTTTCTCCTCAGGTGTCCTGTAGAAGCAACGGTTATAGAGAATGTCAGGCGGCGGAGAATGCACAGGCTCCCATTGTCCGTTCTGCCATTGATATCCGCTGACATAGGAGCCGTCCGCAGCTACACCGTCCGGATGAAAGATCAGGACCTTCAGATCATACAGCGGGGCCGCACGGCAGAGATGACTGCAGAACTCCGGCTCTGCGATGGGAGGAATCCCGTGGCGACGGTCTGTCATAATGCCAAGGAACCCCATTGCTGTTGTGGTCATGATGTCCTCCTTATAACCCGGCCAGATAACGGCAGTATAGAATCATTTGTTTGACAGAGGGTCTGATTTTCTGGTCATTCAGCGGTGTATTGTCGTTCTTGGATGGCTTGGAGTTGACCTCCAGCAGCCAGATTCGGCCGGACTGGTCAAGCGCGAGGTCGATGCCGAGCTCCCCGAAATGCGCGGGAATGTAAGTCTCAACCCCTCTTGCAATGGCCAGCGCCGCTCTGGGCAGCTGAACCTGGGTGCTTTCTTTGACACCGGACGGAAGACTGCTTTTGCCGACGGCCTCCTTGACCGTACTGAGCGTGCCGCCGCGGGCAAGATTGGAGACGAAATGATTACTTCCGGCGGTCCGGGCCACAATGGAGGTGACGCCCCATTTGCCGGTGCCGTTCTTCTGCACCAGTGCCCGGAAATCGACCGGCCGCCGTCCAAGCTCCATCAGGGAGAGACCCTGCTGGATCTGGAAGCGGGTGGTTTTCATCTTGGGGGCAATGGTCTGAAATAGCTTCGCCAGACTGGTATAGCTCTGCTTTCGTGTGCCCATCGGAGTGGTGGACAGCAGCCGGTAGCCTCCGCCTTCCTCTTTGGAAATGCGCAGAATGCCTTTGCCCAGGCTGCCGCGTACCGGCTTCAGGAACACGCTGGGATAGCTGCTGCACATTTTTTTGAGTATGGCTAAGCCGGTCAGGGCATGCGATTCTGGCAAGTACCGCTGCAGGGCGGGGTCTAGAGCCAGCGCCTCGAATACCTCTGTCTTGTCTAGGAACTTTTCGTTGAAAAAGTGGGTTCCGTAGCGGGATTTTACATCTGTCAAAAAATGCTGTACGCTAGGTTTATTCTCTACCTTTCGCGTGGTCAGCCGATTGTTGATCACATCGGCAACAGGAAGACTCAGCTTCCGCCAGCCCTCATCGTAGACCCACCCCTGGATGGTAGTGGTGCGTGATTCCAGCGCTTCCGGGGTGAAGAAATAGACATAGGCGCCTTGTGCATGGCAGGCATGGGTCAGCTCCCGGCAGAACATTGTGATCTGGCCGAAGACTCGCTCCGGCTGTTCGGGATGGTCCCGGCTCACCAGGACGCCAATCATCGGCCCCAGACGCAGAATGCGGCTGCCGGTGCTGTAGGAAGCGTTAAGCGTCAGGTGCTGTCTTAAGCCAAGCCGCCGGGCGAGTGCCTCACTAACGCGCAGACTGTCGGATTTGGGAACAGGAATTACGGTAACCTCCTGCCGGAAAGAGCCGAAGTTCAGCTGAATGGTTCCGTGCGCCGGTATTTTGAGCCTCTTCATGGATTTTTCGCCTAGCATTACAGCATTTTCCTGCAGGATGCCCGAGTGGACCGTTTGAACCGGGATCTTTAGCTTAGACATCGTGGATCTCCTTCCGGTAGGCAAGCATGGTGCCGGCAATATGAATCTTGAGGGTTACATATCATTCATCATATGGAGACATCTGACCCTTGGTGATTGACCTATTCCCGAAAAAGCCGTGCCGGGCGGATTAATATCGCCGGCAGCCAGGGGGCTGGCAGGCGCGCCCTGGACCGGAGGGCGGGAGCACAGAAGGAAGTAGGCGTGCCCGGGCGTAACTTACGCAGCTGCCAAATTTGGGCGCGGACAGCCCCCGGGGCCGCCAAGTGGACGGGCATAGGGCCGCTACCCGCTGAATGAGCGGGCTTCGCAGCGAAGCAGAGACGAACATAACTTGGAGGAGGAATTAGAATGAACGTGATTGATAAGGCGCATGAATTGGCGCGTGCTATTAAGGACAGCAGTGAGGTATCGGATATTACCAGTGCAATGAAGGTGATCGAAGCAGATCCGGAGAGCAAGCAGATGCTCGACAACTTCCGCCAGAGCCAGATTGAGCTGCAGCAGCGGATGATGAGCGGGGACATGCCTCCGCAGGAGGACATGGAGAAGATGGAGAAGCTCTTCGAGGTACTTAACCTGAACCTGGGCATCCGCCGTCTGTTCGACGCAGAGCGCCGCCTCAGTGTGGTTATCGAAGATGTGAACAAAATCATCACAGACAGCCTGTCCCAAATGTACGGCGCACAATAAACACCGGCAGCGCATCGGGGATTCGCTTTGATACAGTAAAAGGGTGATTTCAGGGCCATGTGGCTCTGGGATCACCCTTTTTGTCTAGTACAGCATCAGCAACGAGCCGGAGCTTCAATCCCGCTGCAGTCATACGGATGCTGTAGGCGCTGGAACGATTGCAACTGCATTTTATACAATGGAATCATCCAGCTGAAAAATTACGCAGCTTGTCTCATATTTCAGGACGCAGGTTCATAGAATAGAGATATAGATTCATTCTAACAATCTTCTAGAGCGAAGGAGCGGTCCTGCAATGAGAAAAAAAAGTAAATTCAAGCACTCTGTGTATCTGCTGGTTGCCCTGGCCATGCTGTTATACGCGCTGCCGAAGCTGTCTTTTCAGAATGGTTCCGGCTGGGTGCTGGGCTTCGGTATCGTCTGGTGTGTCTTCGCGTTCCTGGTCATTGCCTCGCATCTGCATTTCATTATCGGAGTGGATGAAGAGAAGCAGAAGCGTCTGGATGCCGTCCGTAAGGCCAAGCTGGCGCAGTGGCAGGGCAAGTGGAACGAAGAAGGCCGGGTGTCGCAGAGATCATAGTCCAGGTATAGAGCTAGTAGTGTAAAAGTACCCCCTGTGTGCCATTGCGGCGGACCGGGGGTTATCTCTGCGTGCCTCTCCTGCCGGGAGTAGGTTGCCCGGTGTTATATATATATTCCTAGCTGTATTCATTGATATGTTTATCCCGGAAAGGCCTGTTGTTTCGGCATACCTGCCATACATACCTGATGGCTTGTCATAGAGCTGTCATAACTTTTGAAAGATACAGTGTAACCTGTTGTACTCCGGTGTGGCCAGCATGTATAATGGGTACAGAATAGTACAGATCGGGGTATGGGGGTGTAACAGTTGGAAGGTCAAGGCGATAATATCACAAAGCATGAACAACTGCTGCAGCACATTGAAAGTCTGAAGGTAGGAACCAAGATCTCCGTCCGCAAGCTGGCGAAGGAGATGGGGGTCAGCGAAGGTACGGCTTACCGTGCGGTGAAGGAAGCGGAGAACCTGGGAATCGTCATCACCAAGGAACGGATCGGTACGGTCCGGGTGGAGAAGAAGCCGCGGAATATTTCCGAACAACTGACCTTCGGGGATGTCGTAGATATTGTTGAGGGGCATGTGCTTGGCGGAGCAGAGGGTCTGAACAAGCATCTTCATAAATATGTGATCGGTGCGATGAAGGTCGATGCCATGATCCGGTACATCGATGCCGACAGCCTGCTGATCGTAGGGAACCGTGATGATGTGCATTCGCTTGCGCTGGAGCAGGGGGCCGGGGTTCTTGTAACGGGGGGCTTCGGCACCAGCCGTGAGGTCAAAACGCTGGCCGATGAGCTTGACCTGCCGGTAATCTCGTCCAGACATGATACGTTTACGGTGGCTTCGATGATTAACCGTGCGATTTTTGACCGGCTGATCAAGAAGAAGATTATGCTGGTCGAGGATATCGTGGAGGGCAAGCTGCGGCTGAACACGCTCAAAATCTCCAGCACCGTAGGAGAGCTGCGTGAACTGGCACAGGCCAGCGGCGAGCAGCGGTTCCCGGTCACGGATGAGTGGCACCGGGTTATCGGGATTATAGGCCGGCGTGATGTGGAGGATCTCAGCGAAGGGCAGAGCATCGAGAAGGCGATGGTGCGCAGTCCGGTCACCGCTGCACTCCAGACCTCGCTGGCTTCGGCGGCGCAGATTATGATGTGGGAGGGGATCGATTTTCTGCCCATTGTGGACCGTAACCGCAAGCTCGTGGGGTCGGTCACCCGGCGTGAAGTGCTGCAGAGCCTGCGCGACGCCAGCAATCAGCCGCAGCTGGGCGAGACATTCGATCATCTGATCTGGAACGGGTTCGCGGATGAGCGGGATGAGGAGGGCAGGCTGTTCTTCCACGGCTTCATTACCCCGCAGATGGCGACCGATCTGGGGACGATCTCGGAGGGAGTTCTGTCCACCCTAATGACCCTGTCCGCCTGCAAAGCAGCCAAGGACATTACCGGGAACGACTATGTACTGGACAATATGTCAACCTATTTCAT
Organism: Paenibacillus rhizoplanae; assembly: GCF_042684125.1. Lineage (NCBI taxonomy): Bacteria > Bacillati > Bacillota > Bacilli > Caryophanales > Paenibacillaceae > Paenibacillus > Paenibacillus rhizoplanae. The sequence continues at coordinate 78,036 of NZ_JBHUKY010000062.1, forward strand.
ACGTCCGGTACAGATTGAGCATTCCATCACCGTCATGCCGAAGCTGCTGGAGATCAGCCGCCGCACCTGCAAGCTGGAGATCGAGATCAGCTATATGGATACCATTGTAGCCAAGGCCGTTCTGATGCTGCAGTCGATTGACCATGGGTAGCGGGGATGAGCGAGTAATGATGAATAAGGATTCATTTACGGAAAAATTTCAAAATAGACCAGGGCTGTCCTGCCGGCGAGCAGGATGGCAACTGGTCTATTTGTATGGGTGGTGGCTGAACCTCAGCTTCTGCTGCGCATCCGGCTGTAGTAGCTGTAGCTGCGCAGTCCCGAGAAGATATTGAACAGGCCCAGCAGCAGAAAAGCAGCCTCAATGACCACGTTAAGCGTCGAGCCGCGGAACATGAACATCGACATGAGTGAAAGCGTGACCAGCATTCCCCCCAGCAGCATATTAATGATTGAGCGCTTGGTTCCTTGAACGAGCGGGTCGGTGCTTCTGCGGGAAGAGATGCTGTACGCAGCGGCGCATACCATGAAGATAACGAGCAGGGCAAACAGCAGATACTTAATGAACATAATCATGAACAGCAGCTCCTTTGTGGAAGACCGGGCAGTCAGCGTAGCCTCAGCCGGGCACTCTGTATCCTGTGATTGTGATTTGTCCACTATTGTATCATGATTCGCGGCTCAGCTGCGTTTATACGGACTGATTTCCACCCAGATTTGCAGCACTCCCTCCATTACCAGCATGGTGCGGATTTTGACGGTGTATTCCTTCTCGCGGGCCAGATAGATTTTGCTGTCCAGCAGCAGGCGCGCCAGCTTGCCGTCGGAATCGATATCGAACATGCTGCGCCCGCGCAGCGGCTCCAGATCGCCCGCCAGCTTGCTGAGGACCTCCTTGGCTGTCACCGGGTCCAGCGCCGCCGCACCGTCCTTGACCTTGCTGCCCTCGGTACGTACCTTAATCTCACGGATGACGGTGGAGGTGTTGTTGTATTTTTTGAGCGTCAGAATGTCTTTCCGGTATTGTTCAATCTCCAGCCGCAGATCCTGGTTATTGACCCAGAGCATGTTATAGCCCATATGATAAATCGCGTTATACAGGGCGGCTCCCACAATCATCCCCAGCACAAATACAGCAGCAATCTGCGAGAAACGGCGGTAGCGGTCAAACGGCGGAAGTCGCATGTATCTTTTCACCCCTTCGCTTCTACTTGCCGCAGACCCACTTGACCAGCTCACTGCCCATATGAGCGCCCAGGAAGGCGAACACGAGGTAGAGAATCTGCTTGATGGCCGGAGAGAGATTGCCTCCCAGCATATTGCTCTCAATGACCCGCATCGGGTCGATGGTTCCGCCTACAGCGGCAGCTAGTGCCCATATCTTAATCCGGTCTGCGATTTCCAGCATGGTATCGGTTGGCGGTTGAAGAGAGACGACGGCTCCGATTCCGCCCAGCATCGCTCCGCCCAGCACTATACCGAACGCGATGAAGAAGTCGAGGACGGCCTTGCTTAAGAAAATATCCATAAAAAGCTCCCTCCTTAGATCAGGCGGCGGCATGGCTTTTGCCTGTCCATATGCTCTTAATCCATTCTATGGGCGGCTCCCCCTCTAATATGATAAAATAGTTTCATCTTATGTTTTGATTTGGAGCTGAAGGGAAGTGGGGAATATGAGCCCATTCGTGCATTTGCATGTGCACAGCGAATACAGTTTACTGGACGGGGCGGCGCGCATTACAGATCTCGTGCGCCGGGCCGGCGAATACGGCATGACATCGCTGGCGCTGACGGATCATGGTGTGATGTACGGGGCCATCCCTTTCTATAAAGCCTGCCGGGCGCAGGGAATCAAGCCGATTATCGGCTGTGAAGCTTATTTGACCGCAGGCTCGCGCCGTGAGCGTGGGAGCCGTAAGGATCAGCCGATCTATCATCTGATTCTGCTGGCGAAGAATATGACCGGCTACCGGAATCTGATGAAGCTGATCTCCATCGGCCATCTGGAGGGCCAGCATTACAAGCCGCGCATTGATATGGAGGCGCTGGCAGCACATTCCGAAGGCATTATCTGCCTCAGTGCCTGCCTGGGCGGTGAAGTACCGCAGCATCTGCTGCACGGCCGGGAGGATGAGGCGCGTAAGGCGGCGCTGCGGTATAAGGAGATTTTTGGCGGCGATTTCTATCTGGAGCTGCAGGATCACGGGATACCGGAGCAGAAGCGGGTGAATCCGCAGCTGATTGCACTTGCTGAAGAGCTCCATATTCCGCTGGTGGCGACCAATGATGTCCACTATATGGACAAGGAGGATGCGGAGGTTCAGGATGTGCTGATCTGCATCGGCACGGGCAAATCCGTGGACGATGAGGACCGGCTGAAGATCGGGACGGACCAGCTGTTCTTCAAAAGCGGGGAGCAGATGGCAGCGCTGTTTCCGCATGTGCCGCAGGCGATAGAGAACACGCAGCGGATCGCTGAAGCGTGCAATCTGGAGCTGACGTTCGGCAATCATATTCTCCCGGAATTCTCGCCTCTGCCGGAAGGGCTGGATGCCGCTGCTTATCTGCGCGAGTTGTGCCGCAGCGGGCTGGAGCAGCGCTATGCGGATACTCCGCTCTGGGAATCGCCGGAGCAGAAGGAGACGGCCGAGAAGCGGCTAGACTACGAGCTGGGAGTCATTGAGAGCATGGGGTTCAGCGATTATTTCCTGATCGTGTGGGATTTTATCGCTTTTTGTCACCGCAGCGGTATTGTTACAGGTCCGGGCCGCGGTTCCTCCGCAGGGAGTCTTACCGCATACACGCTGAAGATTACCGATGTGGACCCGCTGAAATATAATCTGCTGTTCGAGCGGTTCCTGAACCCTGAGCGGATCACGATGCCCGATATTGATATCGACTTCAGCGATGAACGCCGCGATGAGGTTATTGCGTATGTGGTGGACAAGTACGGCAAGGAGCATGTGGCGCAGATCATCACCTTCGGGACGATGGCGGCCAGGGCCGCTGTCCGTGATGTGGGCCGGGCGCTGAATCTGCCGTATAACGAGGTGGACAAGGCGGCGAAGCTGATTCCGGGCCAGCTTGGCATCAGCATCGCCCGGGCACTGGAGAGCACGCCTGAGTTGAAGGCGCTGTATGAGACGAATCCGAAGACCAGAGGCCTGCTCGACATGGCGATGAAGGTGGAGGGAATGCCGCGTCATGCCTCTACACATGCTGCCGGTGTAATCATCTCCAAGGGTCTGCTGACGGATGCCGTTCCGCTCCAGGCGGGCAATGAGAGTACGGCGCTGACCCAGTATTCCATGGAGCATCTGGAGAGCGTCGGGCTGCTCAAGATGGACTTCCTGGGTCTGCGGACTTTGTCGATTATTGAAAGGTGCATGAAGTGGGTGAAGGAGATGAACGGGAGCGTGCCGGATTTCCGCTTCATCCCGGATCATGATCCGCTTACCTATGAGATGCTGGGAGCAGGCGAGACTACTGGCGTATTCCAGCTGGAATCGGCTGGCGTGCGGCGGGTGCTGAAGGACCTGAAGCCGAGTGGATTCGAGGATATTGTCTCGGTGGTGGCGCTGTACCGGCCGGGTCCGATGGAATTTATCCCGAAATTCATCGGGGGCAAGCATGGGGAGTTCGAGGTCGTCTATCCTCATGCGGATCTGAAGCCGATTCTGGCTGATACGTACGGCATTATCGTCTATCAGGAGCAGATCATGCAGATTGCTTCGCTGATGGCCGGATTCTCGCTTGGCGAAGCAGACCTGCTGCGCCGTGCAGTGTCCAAGAAGAAGCGGGAGACACTGGATCAGGAGCGCAGCCACTTCGTGGAGGGCAGTCTGAAGCAGGGCTACAGCGAAGCGGATGCCCATGCCGTCTATGATATGATCGTGCGGTTCGCCAACTACGGCTTCCCGCGCGCCCATGCGGCCGCTTACGGGGTGCTGGCCTTCCAGACCGCTTATCTTAAGGCGCATTATCCGGTACAGTTCATGGCCGCTATGCTTACCGCCGTGATGGGTAACCACCGCAAGGTGGCGGAGTACGTACTGGAATGCCACCGCTCAGGGATTGGCGTGCTGCCGCCTGATGTCAACGAGAGCGGTGTGCTGTTCACACCGGTGCCGGGCCAGGGGAGCGGGCATATCCGCTTCGGGCTGGGAGCGGTCAAGAATGTGGGGACGCAGGCTGTGGAGAATATTATAACCGTCCGCAAGGAGCGGCCGTTCGACAGCCTGCTCGATTTCTGCCGCCGGGTTGACTTACGTGTCTGCAACAAGCGGGTCATCGAATCGCTGCTGCAGACCGGTGCCTTCGATGCGCTGCCCGGACACCGGGCGCAGCTGCTGGCGATGCTGGATGAGACGGTGGACGCGGCGGCCAAATGGCGCAAGGAGCGCGATGAGCTGCAGATCCAGCTGTTCGACGACCTCATTGAGACGCCGAACTGGGAGATCCGCTACCCGGATATACCGAGGTTCAGCGGAACCCAGCAGCTGGAGCTGGAGCGCGAGCTGCTCGGGCTCTATCTCTCCGGCCATCCGCTGGATGATCATGCGGGGCTGCTGGAAGAGCCGGGAATGCAGAAGCTGATGGATCTTGGCGAAGCAGCGGATGAGAGTATGACCGTGACGGCCGGTATGGTCGTGTCGCTGAAGGAGATCACGACCAAAGCCGGTAAGGCGATGGCTTTTGTGGAGTGGGAAGATCAGATCGAGCGCTGCGAGGTCGTACTCTTCCCTGAGGTGTGGAAACGCAGCCGCGCCCTGATCGAGAAGGGCGCGCTGCTGGCCCTGCGCGCCAAGGTGCAGCAGGAGGACGAGGGCTTCAAGCTGCTGGCCGAGGAGGTAGCTCCGCTCACCTCGGACAGCGTGCGCGGCCTGCTGCAGCGCCGCAGCGCCGGGGGCCGGCCCGCCTTCGGCGCGGGCCGCAGTGCCCCCGCAGGAGCGCCTGCGGCCGCTCCTGCCGCCCGCACGGGCGCCGGT
>NZ_JBHUKY010000063.1:0-725 GCF_042684125.1 Paenibacillus rhizoplanae
CAGCGCCTCTATCTCTGGCAGCAGCTCCGTAATCGCTACGGCAAGGATTCGGAATATTACGCGAAAGCGGATGAGCAGGCGCGCGCTGCCCGTAAGGACGTCGCTTCGGCTACCGAGAGGGAAGCGAGGGATACGTACGATGAGCGCGCTAAACTCATCGAGCGGGAGGTCCGGCGGTTAGAGGATTCCGGAGCAACCGAGGCGCAGGTCGCCGCATTCAAGGTTGAGCAGTGGACGAAGCTGCGCGGCCAGTACGCGAAGGACAGCGAATATTACGAGAAGGCGGACGAGGCGCTCTACCAGGCGCGGAAGTCCCTCGTCGACAAAACTTCTAAGCTCGCGGAAGCACTCGTTAAAGCTGAAAAGTCCCGTATTGACGCCGCCAAGAAAACGGACCTAGAAGCGATCGAGGAGCGGAAGAAGGCGTATGTCGCTGCGCAGGACGAGAAGATCGCGGCCATCGACGAACTGCTCGCAAAAGAGCAGATGCTTAATACGGATGCCGACTACGGAACGCAGATCGCCGAGAAGAACGCTCGCATCGCTGAACTGGCCTCCGCAGTAGGTCCGGAGGGAATTGCCGAGCGCGAGCAGGCGATTAAAGAGCGTGACCGCATGGTTCTCGAACACGACCGCGATCTGCGTAAGCGTGAACTTGATTCGCAGAAGACGGCGCTACAGAAGGAGAAGGAGACGCAGCTCACCGCGTATGACCGGGAGAAAGC
>NZ_JBHUKY010000064.1:0-121640 GCF_042684125.1 Paenibacillus rhizoplanae
CCTTCCTTACACCCAAAACAAACGGCATAGGGCTTTTCCCCATACCGTTTTGGATTCCGTTTTTAATTCCAAACTTATCTTTGAGCTTATCTTAATGACATTGGCACTTGTGCTCCTCATTTCCGCCTACCGCTCACTTTCGGCTAATTCAGGTGCACTTGTGCTCCTCATTTCCGCCTACCGCTCACTTTCGGCTAATTCAGGTGCACTAATGCTCCTCATTTCCGCTCGCCGCCCGCTTTCGGCTAATTCAGGAGTCCACTTGTGCTCCTCATTTCCGCCTACCACTCACTTTCAGCTAATTCAGGTGCACTTGTGCTCCTCATTTCCTCCCACCGCCCGCTTTCGGCCGAAATTCCTACCATATCTCGGAATCTATCATACTTTGAACAAGCTCATAGCGGCAGATCCGATTGCTCTCAGGCGTCAACACTGGTTTGAATTTACCTTTGTCACCTAGAGTAGTTAGGTGTTTTATCGCTGTCCTCCGATTGATGCCCATTTGCTTCACCACATCCACCGGCCGAATCATCCCATTCATCCGGCTCGCCATCTGCAATATGTCGCGCTCTATCCTCGAAAATTGGCCACTCCCCTCAGAACTGGTTTTCAACAAACATGGGGTTAGCAAAGCTTTCAGCAGGGAGATGGTCTGCTCCGGTGCAGACTCCAGATCATCGTACGGGACGGCGATGACGCGGTATCCGGCAATCTGCAGATAGGTCTCCCGGTTCAGCTCCTGGCGGTAGCGGGTGCGATCCGTGTTCTGAACATGCGGCCCATATCCCTTGATCTCAATAGCAAACTTTACCTGTCCAGGCTTCCACACAAAATCCACAAAATACGGCCTGCCCCGCCAATCGGCAACCTCGTACTCCGGATGAAGATCATCCAACTTCCCGAAAATCGGCCACCATACCCGCTCCACAAACATTTGCTCCCCATGCCGGTGCCCCCGGTCCAGCCGGTCCAGACGTTCCCCCGTCCTGCGTTTCTTATGATACTCCAGCCATCTCTGATGCTCTTCAGCAAATCCCATTTCTCTCTTCCTCCTCTGCAAAATCAATTCTCTCCCCGCAAACTGAGCTTGATCATCCCACCTGTCTCCACTCACTTCCGGGGGCGTCAGAACCTAAAGTTACTGACGTATTCGCGCACAAAATGACGTATTCGCGCACAAAAAATCCCGCACCCAATCAATCAGGGTGCGGGATGTGCTTCATCCGTTTTTCAGATTATAGTACCGGCTTGCTCCCCCCGTCAATAATATACTCCACTCATACAGTGACTTCGCATAAATAAATGCCTTTCCACTGCGAAAATGGCGGGGCCAATGTCCGCATGAGGCCGGGGTTTGAGCGAAACGAAGTTTGATCAAGCACACATTCAGCCACAGCAATAGCTCAAGCCGGGCCAGAATGTGAGCAGCATAACCAGCAGCTACACTCCCTGCCACAACCCTACTTCCCCTCCGCCCAGCACATCCGCTCTGTTCTTACGGCTTCGCCGGACTCAATGGCCTTCTCAATCAGCTGGCCGAGGTATACATCCTGTGAGGCTTCCTCCAGTCCGTAGAAGGCGGGGCCGCCAGCCGCATAGAGAGCCATCTTGTCCAGACAGGACGCAATGGCGAGCTCGTCATCGTACAGCCGGGCCGGGGCGAACGGGTTGTTATACAGCCATTGCTCTCCGCAAATAATCCCCTGGAGGTAATAGCCTTCGGCATTCTCCTGTTCTCCACGGTTGATGCGCTTCAGCTCCATTTGCAGAGGCACCAGATCCTCCTGCTGGATCAGCACCCGATTGTCGAAGATCTCCCCGCGCTCTCCGCGCACGCTAAGATGATTCGAGCGCGTCCAGGAGCGGTGCTGGTCCTTGGTGAAATCGTAAATGCCCAGCCGGTCTCCGAAATCCAGCCAGGCCAAGTCTCTTTGGAGAGGGGTCAGCTTGTCTTCAACCGGAGGGCCGCTGCGGGTAGGTCCGCCAACCCAACTGGAGGCGAACCGCATCCCCCGGATGACCGCCTCCTCGAACCCGATGCCGAGCATCCTGCGCATCAGGGCTGCCCCATGATATAGATGGGATACGGAGACCGTCGTCTCGGTGATTCTGCCCAGCCTGCCAGAACGGATCAGCGACATCCGCGCCTCCTGAACCGGATGGTAAGGGTACTGCTCTGCGACCTGTATCCAAGCCCCGTGCACGGTTAGCTCCTTGTGCAGCTGCTCCAGCTCTTCCAGACTGGAGGCAGGAGGCGTCTCTGTCAGGGCCGGAAGACCAATCTCGGCCAGCCGGTACAAATAGTTCATTGCCGCCCCGCCGCTGACGGAGACTACTGCGAAATCCGGGTCCTCATTCTGCAGCAGCTCGTCAAGGGAACGGTATGTCTGAACACCCCACGCCGCTTCTATCTCCTGTCCCTGGGCCCGGTCCCTGACCACAAGGCCGCCAATCTGGAACAATTCCGGCAAGACCCTGGCAATTCGTAAATAATACTGTGCGCGGAATCCGGCTCCGCCGATAATACTGAAGTTAACGGGCATAACCCTGTCCTCCCTGATGTCACATTGATGTTGGTGCAGATCAGCCGCAAGTTCCTGCTTCGTTATTGCGGCTTCTACCATCATACTTGTCTCTAGCGGATTATATGTGTCATCATTTGATCAGCTCCGTGGGATTCATCCCGGTGATCTTCTTGAATAGCGTGCTGAAATAAGGGATGTTCTTGTAGCCAACCCGCTCCGCCACTTCATAGACCAGCATATTGCGCTCCATTAATAGTTCCCTGGCCTTCTCAATTCGTACCCGGGTCAGGTAATTGTTGAAGGTCTCCCCGGTAATGTTCTTGAAAATAATCGACAAATGATTCCGGGAGATGAACACCTTATCCGACAGATCAGCCAGCGTAAGCTCCTCGGCGTAATGCTCATGAATATAGTTGGTCATGAAATCCACGACCTGCCGGTGCTTACTGCTGCCCTTCCATTGGCGGCTGGCACAGATCGCTGTGATTTTGGCGGACAACCAGCTTGCCAGCTGGTCGGGTACGGCCAGGTTGCCGATCTCCTGGGCAATCTGGTCATTAGTGAACAGATCATCGAGCACGAAGCCCGACTCATACAGGGAGTAGGTGATAATGCCCCATAGCTCGCTGCCGAGCATCTGCACGTAGCTGGCGGAGACCCCTTGCTGCGCTTGCAGCTCGGCAATGTATCCGTATACAAGCTGCTGCGCCTCCGCCTCCTGTGAAGCCTTCATCGCGGCGGCCAGCTTGTAGGAGAACTTCACCGGGAAGAGCACCCCACGGTCCTGCCCGCTGCTGTGGCTCTCACGGTAGCAGTACACCTCATAGGCCGGACTAATCCGTAAGGCTCCGTGATCCATGGCGCGGAACGCCTCCTCCGTCGATTCAGGAATCTTTGTCCACGTATCCTTCAGCCCCCCTATACCTATGCGGACTACCAGCCTGAGATACGAATGGATGCTGTCAATCAACCGCGTCCCCAGCTCCTCCAGCTGCTGTGTGCATTCTGCCTCAGGGTGGATAATCAGCAAGGCCCGGTAGCTGTTCAGCTCGGTGTATTCCATATTGGCGTAGTGCTTGCGCGTTACCTCACAAGCAATATTGCTGACCGCGAAGCGCAGCAGATTCCAGTCCGAGACCGAGAAGGAGCTGGCCCGGTCATCGCGGATCAGCTCGATCCCGATGGTCGCATGCCTGCCATCCAGCCAATAATGATACGATGGCGGAAGATGGGTATTGTTCCGGTACGAAGGCTCCAGGGTACCGACCGCGGCGGACCGGACCCATTCCTTCTCGACAAAAGGCTCGTACAGCATCATTTTCAGCTCCAGCTCGCCTTGTCTGATCACCTTCTCCTGCTCTCTGAGCAGCTCTGCAATCACCTTATGAAGGATCGTTCTAAGCGTAGGCAGACTAATCGGCTTGGAGACATAGTCACTGACCTGAAGCCGGAGGGCTTGTCTGGCATGCTCGAAGTCTGAATAACCGCTTAGAATAATGATTTTGCCCTTGAAGCCCTCGTTCCTTAATTGCTCCATCATCTCCAGGCCGCTCATTACCGGCATATAGATATCCGTGATTACAATGTCCGGGCTGGTTGCCCGGATCATCGCCAGACCGTCCTCCCCGTTCAGCGCCTCACCGGCCCATTCCGCACCCAGCTCCTCCCATGGAATCGCCCGTTTCATCCCCTGAAGTACCTGGCGCTCATCGTCAATAATAGCGATCTTCCACATCATGTCTGCCTCCTTAAGCTTCTCTGGCCCGCAGCAGCCGTATCAGCCTTCCTTCGCGGCGAGAGAAGCAGTCAGTATCTGTGCCGGAGCCTCTGTGAGCAGCGGCAGAACAATCTCTACCCGGGTCCCTCCCTCTTCACGTTCCTTCAGCGTAACCCCGTAGTCATTTCCGAAATATCCGGCAATCCGCTCTCGCACATTCCGTATGCCATAGCCGCCGGTATGCCGTCTCTGGGGCCGCGCCTCCGGCTGCTTCAGGCCTGCCCCGTTATCATCAATTCTAATCTGCAGTGTCTCCTCTACCTTAGTCAGGCGGATCGAGACATGTCCGCTGCGCTGCTTATTGAAGCCGTGTACAATTGAATTCTCCACAAAAGGCTGCAGGGTCAGCTTGGGAAGATAGGCCTCCTGAAGCCCCGGTTCCACCTCGATGGTGTACTCCAGGCCGTCGCCCCAGCGGAGCTGCTGGATTTCGAGATAACACTGGATGTGCTGCAATTCCTCCGATACCATGATGAAGCTTGCCCCGTTGGATAAGCCGATCCTGAACATCTGGCCCATCAGCTCCAGAATCCGGCTCAGCTCATCCTGTCCTGCTTCAATCGCCATCCAGTTAAGCTGGTCCAGCATATTGTAGAGAAAATGGGGATTGATATTGGCCTGTAAGGCCTCAATCTCCGCCTTGCGCTGCTGCTCGTACCGCCGCTCCAGCGACAGGTACAGCTCCTCGATACGCTCGGTCTGCTTGCGGTAGCCGGAGAATAGATAACCGAATTCATTCTCATAGTCGCTAGGCAGCTCCTCCTTGTGCCCTCCGACTGAATACACTTTCATAGCGCTTACAAGCTGCTTAATCGGCTTGGAGAATTGCCGGCTCAGATAATGTGTCAGGAGCAAGACCAGCAGAATCGCTCCAATCCCGATCAGCCCAATCCATTCCGCCAGCTCCAGACTGCTTGCCGTAATCTGCTTCCAGGAGGTGAATTCAATCAGCGTCCAGATGGAATTGTCCATTCTCGAGTAGACCAGCAGCGTATTACCGGAGTCCTTATCGCCGGGAATATGGACATAACCGGATTTGTTGCTCTTGAGGTCGATCCATTTAGACCACTCTTTCTGCTCCAGCGTCTCCCCGATACTCAGAATCTGCTTGCCGGCGCTGTCCGCCATGATCCGGTTCGACCCGGTGGAGTTGCCGGTTAGCAGCGCACGGATCTCCTTGGCCTTAATATGAACGACCAGCACACCGAGATAGTCGTTCTCGTTCATGATTTTCCGGGCGAAGCTAAGCACCGGAATGTCTCCCTGCACACTGGGAATGGAATATTCCCCCGACCAGGCGAAATCGCTTTTCACCAGATTCCTGGACCAGGACTGCTTATCCAGATCGAGAATATTGCGGAATTGAATATAGCTCTGCCCGCTGCTCGGCATCGGCTGATCCATGTAGAGGTCAATCCCCTGGATTAACGGAATGGCGTAGGTCAGATTGCCAAGCGCACTCTCAACGCTTATACGCTTGCGGTACCGTTCGAAATCATCCTGCCTGTTCGATAGAAAGGTCGTCAGCTCGTTGTCCCGTGAGGTGGACAGTGAGATCTGCTCAATCATATCCAGCCGGGTGGTGATCTCATTGTTCAATTCATCCAGCAGCCGCTGCTGATAGTGGGAGGTGGTCTGTACAAGGGCTTTGGAGGAATTGCTGTAGCTGGTCCAAGCCGTTACCGCTATCACTAGAATAATTATAATAGCAAAGCTGTGAAAAAATAGACGGTCGATCCTGTACTTTTTAAAAGGATTGGTCAAGTGATCCCCTTCCTTCGCCTCCGCTTCATACGAAATAAACGGTAAAGCGTCGAATAAGGCTCAGGCGCTTTACCGTTATCGGACGGATGTTTTTTACATCTTATCCCTTTATGCCTGTTGTCGCAATCCCGTCCACGAAATACTTTTGCAGGAAGGTGAACACAAGCGTTGCCGGAACAATAGAGACAAGTGACATGGCCAGGAGCTGGCCCCACTCGGCTGCAGACTGGGAGTCATTGATCATGCGCAGCGCAAGTCCCACCGTGTATTTGTCTACCGTGTTGATGTACAGGAGATGTCCCAGGAAGTCATCCCAGTTCCACAGGAAGCAGAAGATCGTCACCGTAACGACCGCCGGGAAGGCCAGCGGCATGACCACTCTCCAGAAAATCCCGAACCAGGAGCAGCCGTCGATTTTGGCCGATTCGTCCAGCTCCTTGGGCACGCCGCGGATAAACTGGATCAGCAGGAAGACGAAGAAGCTCCCGCCGGCCCCACCCGCCAGCAGATGGGGAACGACAAACGGCAAATACGTGTTCACCCAGCCCAGCTGATGGAATAAGGCGTACTGGGGAATGATCAGCACCTGGCCCGGCATCATCAGCGTCAGCATCAGAATCGAGAACCAGAATTTCTTCAGCGGAAAATCCAGCCGGGCGAACCCGAAGGCAACCAGCGTACAGGATAACAGCGTTGCGATCAGCACCATAATTTCCAGCCAGAAGGTGTTGAGGTAGAAATCAGTGAACGTATGTCCGGGAACTGAGTTCCAGCCTTTGGTGAAGTTCTCCCACTGCGGGACGGACGGGAAGATTCCCGGTGAACTCAGCTCGGTGCTGTCCTTCAGCGAGGCTCCGATCCACCAGACAATCGGATAGACCATGAGGAAGCTGAAGAGAATCATGAATACATGCCGGAGTGCAGGCTTCCAATTCAAAGTTGTCATTTGCGTTTTTTCCCTCCAGTGTCAGTCTCATAGAATACCCAATATTTCGAGGTGTAGGAGATCAGCAGTGTTGCGGCAACAATGGCGACCAGCATAATCCAGGCGAGTGCAGAAGCGTAGCCCAGCTCGTACCGGCTGAAGGCCCGTTCATACAAATACATGGCATATACATATGTAGCGTTCATCGGGCCGCCATTCGTAATCACGAAGGCCGAGGTGAACATCTGGAAGGCGTTGATCACGGCCATGATCAGGTTGAAGTAGAGAATCGGCGACAGCATAGGCAGTGTAATGCGGAAGAATTGAATGAACTTGTTCGCCCCGTCTACCGAGGAAGCTTCATACAAGTCATTGGGAATCTGCTTCAGCCCTGCCAGGAAGATTACCATGGTGGAGCCGAATTGCCAGACCGTCAGCAGAATCAGTGTGCCAAGCGCGGTGTCCGGGTTGGTGATCCAGCTTTTCCCTTCGATACCGAAGACTGCAATCAGCTTGTTAAAAATCCCGTCTACCCCGAAGATGTTGCGCCAGAGCAGTGATACCCCGATACTCCCTCCGATTAGGGAAGGGAAATAGATCGCTGTGCGGTAGACACTGATCCCTCTGACCGCTCTGCTGAGTACCATGGCCACCAGCAAGGCTGCAATCAGCTTAAGGGGCACAGAGGCCAGCACGTACATGACCGTGACTTTGGCGGATTGAATGAATTTGGGGTCTGCGGTGAAAATCCGTTCGTAATTGCGGGACCCGATCCATTTCATCGGCTGCATCAGGGTGTAGTCGGTAAACGAATAGTACAGCGATAAGAACAACGGATACGCTGTCAGTACCAGGAACCCGATCAGCCAGGGCGAAATAAACAAATAGCCTGCAAGCGGAGCGTTCCACCGGCTTTTGAAATAGGAGCTTTTTTTCGGCGCTGGCGAGGCTTCGGCTAAAGTGGTTGTGGAGCGGTTCATCTGTGGTCACCTCTTGTGGTCAATTTGTATAGCTTAAGTATAGTATTGGGCCACACTCCGGCTAAAGGAGGGCAATGCTCGAATTCTTTCAAAATATAACGATTAATTCGAAAACACGTTAAAAAGATAAAGCCCGGAACATTGCTGTCCCGGGCTTTCAGTTCATACCTTATTTCTCGTAGGATAGCGAGGCTTCCTTCAGCTGCTTGAACGCCTCTTCTGGTGTAGACTTGCCGAAGCTGAGCTGGTCGCGGACAAGTACCCAGTCCTTGTCGATGAAGTTCGTCCAGCCGCCGGCTCCGGCCGACCAGGTCTGGCCATCCGGCTCCGTAGCACGGAGCAGAGCCAAGCCTACCTTATCCAGATCGCTCATGTTCGCTTCCAGCAGGGCCGCATTATCCTTGTTGGCCGGCAGACCGCGGAAGGTTTGGGTAATATTGGCCGCTTCAGCATCATTCACGAACCAGTTGATGAATTTCTTGGCTTCTTCAGCATGCTTGGAGTTCTTGGAGACCGCCATGTACATCGACGGCTTCAGCCAGCCTCCGGCCTCTTCGGCACGCGGCATGGTTACAAGTGCGTAGGCTCCTGGCTTAATGCTGTCCCAGGTTCCCAGATTGTTGGAGAAGCTGTAACGGAACAGCACCTTGCCTGCTGCGAGCAGATCCATTTGCGGATCATTTTCCTTATCGGAGGCATTCACATCCGCCGGAGGAACCAGGCCTTCCTTACGCAGCTCTTCGAATTTACGGGTCCAGTCCAGATACGTGGCTTCATCCACGTTGAAATGACCCTCATTCGTGATAACCTGCCCTTTGCCTTTGGCATACTGATACGCCGAGTACATGAAATAGTTACCTGCATAGTCGAGGGTGAAATACTGTCCCTTCGGCAGCTTGGACTTGGATTCCTTCGCTAAGGCGAAGAACTCATCCCAGGTCCAGCCGTTAGCCGGATTCGCAATCCCCAGCTTATCCATAGCCGCTTTATCATATACCATACCGAAGGCTACAGAGCCGAGTGGAACAGCGTACTGCTTACTGTCCAATTGGCCGCCTGCCAGCAGCTTCGTATCGAATTTGCTTACATCTACCTCAGGAGCCAGGTCGGCCAGTTGCTGGCGGGCCATCCAGTCCGGCATCCAGCCCGGGTCAAGCTGAACAACATCGGGTGCATTGTTGGCTGCAGCCTGCGTGGATAATTTGTCCAGATAACCGTCCATACCGGAATACTCCGGCTCGAAGGTTACGTTCGGATTATTCTTCGTGTACAATTCCAGGGCCGCCAAGGTAGCTTCGTGACGCGGCTGTGAGCCCCACCACATAATCCGCAGCTTGACCGGCTCATTGGTGCTTGGCGCTTCAGTTGCAGCAGCCGTCGCAGCAGCATTCGTGCTGGCAGGTGCTTCTGTAGCCCCTCCTGCATTGTTTACCTTATTCCCTCCGCCGCCACAGGCAGCCAGTGTACCTAATATCGCTGTCATCGCCAGGACCGAAAGAGAACGCTTCCATTTCAACATCTTTAACCCTCCTGTATACATCTGTATTCTCTTGCTACATTGCTATAGTAACAAGACAGGTTGGAAGTTCATAGGAGGGCGATGCACGAATTCTTATAAAATCTTACGAATCTGCCATCCTGCAGCTAGGCAAAAAACATTCAAAGGCTGCTCCGCTATCCTAAGATAGCGAAACAGCCCTCAGTCTCAACTCTGCGTTGCTTATTTCATCATACTGGCGGCAATGGCGATAAGCTCATCCTTCGTTAGCTCCGTATTCTCCTGGCCGGCGATCACAGAATAGATAACCTTTGCACCCGGGTCAGACCAAACCAACTCGTACTTAAATCCCAAGTCAAGCTCCTTGTTGCCGGAGTCATCCGAAAAAATGGCCTGTCTACCTTTTATCTCTATATTTTCCATCTTTGTATATTCACTCCACGAGAGCGGATCAGCCGGGTTTTGGTTGTCATCCACAAGCGAGACACCGATTCTCACCTGAACGTCCCCCTTCTTGTATACCAGTGAGGAATACGGGTAGTCAATGTTCTCCGCCTTCTCCACTCTCCAGGCCAACTGGAAGTTGTCTCCCAGGTCTCTCTCGTTTCCGCCTTTAAGCTCCTGCACATCCGGAACTTTTAAGAAAAAAGGCTTGATGATAGCCTCATGCAGGGCATATCCTTCCGGCAGATACGCCGGCTGCTCCAGGACCGGAGCGTTGTGCTCCTCTACACTGGTCTTATAGGCGGTATAGTCCTTGAACGTGAGGGGCGGGCGATACATGTTCATACTCCCCTCTCCCTCCTCGTCTTCACGCGTAATTACATAGGTGGCATATTCTCCAGGAAGCAACAGCTCCTTCATGAGCTCTGCCCCTTTTGAATACTTCTGGTTATAGAGAATACTCAGCTTCTGGTTGGCTTCATACTCTGCACCCGGCTCTGCGTTGGGAATATAAGGCTTCAAGGGTTCTTTCGCCTTCTCAATCAGCGTTCCGCCGGAAGCCGTCGCCGGAAGCGGCTGATACGGAAGCACCTTATACTGGGCTCCGGCCCCTTGCCGGACTTCACCCGAACTCTGGGCTTCAGCTCCTTGCTGGAGTTTGCCGGAGAATTGGGTATAGCCTCCGCCCAGCAAGACCAGTGCCAGGACCGCCGCCGCCCAGCCCTTCACCGGCATCCGCTTCTGTCTCCGTCCGGTTCTTGTTTCCATTCTGCGCATTACTTTTGGTGCCTCTCCGCTTGGCGGAAGGGTCTGAAGCAGGTTCTCGTCTTCTTCAGCAGTCAATGCCCCCTCAAGCCCGAGCGCCTTCATTACTGGTTCGTGAACATCAACGGTGTTCCAATGTGCTGAACGGTCTCCCTCCTTCAGAAACTGCTCCTCTGGAGTTAATTCACGCTTGCCCATAATTGTTTCTCCCTTCTCTCAATCGCTTTTTTAAGTTTTTCCCTGGTCCGTTCATATCTTTTGCGTACGGTAGCCGTACTCACACCCAGAATTTCACTGATTTCCGCAAATGATTTATCTTCATAAATCCGCAGGATCAATAAATTCCGGTCCTCCACATCCAGCTTCCGCAGAGCAGCCGAGACCGGCTCGCTGAACAGGCGGTTCTGGGCCATTTGCTCGGCGCTTTTCTCCGTAACCTCCTGCCGGAGCAGCTTCCGCACCTGCTGCTGGAATTTCTGCCGCCGCAGCAGGTTCAGGCAGTGATGATAAGCAATCTTGTAGAGCCATGAGGTAAAATCTGCCTGAGGCTTGTACTGCCCGATATTCTGGTAGGCCTTGATCAGGATATCCTGTACTGCGTCTTCTGCCTCTTCCTTGTTGTTCAGCAAGCGGTAACAATAGAGGTAAATCCGTTGCTGGTACAGCCTGATCACATCCGAGTACAAGCCTCCTTCCCCGCCCTGAATCCTTCTAATCTTCTCTTCGATAGGGTCCACGATAATCTCCTTTCTGCAAATCATATAGATATAACACATGAGCCGTATGTAATGTGACAATTATCTTTTTTTACAGCTCCACAACAAAAAAGAGACCCCCAGATGAATTCTGTTGATCTCTCCGTTGAAGAACCTATGAACCTATAAGCTTCCTAAAACTGTCTGTCTGCTCTATTCCAGCTCGACCGTCTGATTCAGATTCAGCCCGTCAGTGTCCTGGCCGGTCATCCGCTTGAACATGTATACCGCCTTCTCGGCCAGATTGCCGCTCTTCCAGTATTCGGCGGCTTCGGCATGGACCTTGATCAGAATCACAGCCGGGTCATCATAGCTGGTCTTCAGGAAGGTATCGTACCCTGCACTCCAGAGCTCTTTCTTCTTGTTCACATCGGTTACAATCTCAGCCGTTCCACGGATGGAGATATAGGACTTATCTGCATAGACCACGTTCACCCGCGGATCATACAGAATCTCTCCGAACTTGCTGGTGTTCTTCTTGGTCAGGAACCACAAGTCCCCGTCGAATTCTACCTCTTGTGTCTTCATGGGCCGGGAGACCAGCCCTTCCTCCGAAATCGTAGTCAGCATAGCCATATCAATACCCTTGATCAGCTTGCGGACCGTCTCAACGGCTTCCTCGTGACTATGGTGTGTAGTTGACATCTTTACCGCCTCTTTTCTTCCAGGATAGGGAATAGGTTATCCAAATGCATAGCATTTATTAACCAGAAGCGGCGAAGCATTACCGGATACCGGTGAAATCCGGGAAATCAGCAGCGTACATGTTTGCGTTTGAAGCCGGTCCGGCCTTTGTCGACAGCCTTCATAATATTATCGTACGCGTGGATGAGCTTGCTCTTCGGCTTGTCCTTGTCCACCTCGACCGGACCCACCCGCTCCGCCGTCTCACGCGCCAGATCATGAAGCGGCGAATACGATACAGCCACCGTATACATAAAATTGTTCATCGAATACCGGGTGCGCTCCGGGGACTGATGAATGCTCTGTTCAACCTGCTCCAGCATAGCAGCCAGCTTACTCTCGGAGAACTCCTGATCCGGACGGCTTCCCAGCAGCCAGCAGTAACAGCTCCAGCCTGCCGACATCCGGAGATCCTCTCCGCTCCTGATCCACTCATCCGCCACCTGCTGGGCAATATCTGCTTCAGCCAAGGTTACAGCCACCACGAAATCAGACAGCATATAGAAATAAGCCCCGTCCATCCACCGGTTGTAATCCGCTTCCGTCATCCCATTCGGGTCGGCAATGATCCCGGCAAAATACATCGCATCATAATTACCTGTGGCATACAGCTCCTCAGCCAGCGCCTGGTTGATTCCGGTTTTCTTAAAAATCGGCTTCATCGCACCGGTAGCCACACCAAAGAGCGGCTCCCGTGCGCCGTTTGCGGTATACATCTTCTTGGTCCGTTCCTTGCCAAGCGCTTCAAGCTCCTGCATCACTTGTTCTGCATTCATTGAACGTTCCTCCTTTTAGCTACCTCTCGTCTTCCGCCGGAATATCCGGCAGCAGCGGACGGCCCTCAGGGTAAGCATTCTGATTCAGCTGGTCGCCAATCCACGCTTTGCCGTCCTCACCGGTTTCTTTTTTCCAGATGGGAACGATTTGCTTGATCCGCTCAATCACGTATTCATTCGCTTCATAGGCAGCCTTACGGTGGGGCGAAGAGACTGCGATGACCACGGCAATATCGGTAATCTCCAGCCTGCCGATCCGGTGGGTGACTGCAACCTTCGTATCCGGCCAGCGCTCCAGCACTTCCTGCCCGATGCGCTTCAGCTGCGTTACAGCCATGGACGGGTATGCTTCATATTCAAGATACAAGGTTTTCTTCCCCTGTGTGAACTCACGCACCGTCCCGATGAATAAGGTAATCGCCCCGGCCTCTCTGCGCAGAACTTTATCCGATACCTCAGCGGGTATAATCGCGGACTCTGTAATTTCAAATAACGAATGGCCCATTCGCTCACTTCCCTTCGATAGATGCAGCAGCTGCTCATATTGCTCGGGTGTATCTATATCTGCCGCGAAATCTTCCTCTAGCCCCGCACCGGCCAGCTCGTCCCGTTCCACCCCTAGCCAGTGCAGTGATTCTAATAAGCCAGCCAGCCGGTACTCACGGTTCTCCAGTCTTGCCGTAATGTCCGGCAGGAGCCGGTGCGGCCGGTATACGCCATGCAGCATCTGATGCTTGCCGTCAATCACGGGCAGAACTGCGTCATAACCGCCTGCTTCAAGCCGGGTAAGCATCCATGCGGCGGCCGGAGCTGATATATTAGGACTGTCACAGCTTACCACCCAGGCATAGTCCGTCTTTACATGGGCAAAAGCGGCATGAAACCCGCTCAGCGGCCCATGCCCGGCATAAACATCCGGTATATATAGAATATCCGATGAAAGACGTTCCAGATACAGGGAAGGATGGTTCGTGACCACAATCACGCTGGAGCACAGGGTCTGCAGCTCCCTCACCTGCCGGACAATGAACGGTTCCCCGTGATAGGTCAGGAGGGCCTTATTCCGGCCCTGCATCCGGGAGTTCTGCCCGCCCGCCAGTATTATTCCTGTCAGCACCAAAGGCACCTCCTGTAGCAGAATTTAGGACTGAAGCAGTGACAGCGCCAGTGCGATAACCGCCTGATCCGCAAGCGCCTGAACCCGCAAAGACAATACCGGCGGACTATCCGGGCTAATCCGGGAACCAGACGCTTCACTCTGTAGTTCCGCAGCCTCTTCCCAGCTTAACCACAGGCGTATGTTCGTTGCTTCCTTTTGCAGCGTTATCTGGTCCTCAGTGCGGCGAATTAGGGCGATCTTGGGATAATCCGCAGATTTGAACCCCTCGGCAATTACCAGATCTACTCTGCCGTGCATCGACTCGGCGATTTCCCGCAGTGAGGCCGCAGATCTGCGCATGACCCTTGTCGCCTCCGGTGAGGTCAATACCGTCTCCACTGCACCGTACAGAAGATGCTTGCTGCTATCCGTTTCCGGATCATCCAGCTGGAAGAGATGGGCATCATGCTTGGCAGAGCCAACCCGTAGTCCTTGCACAGACAAGGCCTCGATTAACCGGCAGGCGAGGGTTGTTTTGCCGCTGTTCTTGTATCCGATAATTTGCAGTACAGGAACTAGGCGCTGTACCGCCGCATGCTGAGATTCCGTAGTCACGGTAACTGCTCCTCTGCTTGAAGGTCTATTCCGATTATACACTATTCCGGCCGCTGCCCGTTCCCCGCCTAATCGCCTGACAGGTCGCCACTGTGCTTCAAATCACCAGCCTTCCCCGCCGGATACAAGTATAGTTAAAGAGTCTGGTAGCTTACATGTCATGATATATCCGCGAAGGAGGTCTATTGCTATATGAAAAAATACATCCCCAACCAGCACGGCGCCTGGGCGATGCTCGTTCTCCCGTTTCTGCTGGGCGTCGCCGCTTCCAAGGGACAGTTCATACATATTCCGCTGTTTGTCTGCTGGCTGCTGATATATCTGTTCAGCTTTCCGCTATTGCAGGGGGTGAAGACCCGGAAGTTCGCACGTTATTCCCAGCCGCTCAGGTTATACGGACTTCTGCTGCTTCCGTTCGCCCTCTATCTCGTGATTGTCCAGCCTGTGCTGCTGGGGTTCGTGCTGCTGCTCTTGCCGTTATTCGCTGTTAACCTCTATTATGCCCGGACCAGGAATGAACGCGCCCTGCTTAATGATATCTCCGCAATTGTTGCGTTCTGCTTAGTGATTTATCCCGTCTTCTATGTGGGGCAGGGGGAGAACTGGAGGGCCGTGAATGAGCTGTTCGTGCTGGCGGTGCTGTACTTCATAGGAACTGCCTTCTATGTCAAAACCGTCATCCGTGAGCGGAACAATATCCGCTTCTATTATGGATCCGTGGTCTATCATCTGCTGTTCGCCGCAGCCGGTCTGTACCTGTTCCCTTCACTGCTGGTCCCGCTGCTGGTTCTGCTGCTGCGGGCAGCCCTTCTGCCGAGGACAGGAATTACGGCCAAACGTACGGGAATCATCGAGATCGGCTTCTCCGTCATGTTGTATGTGTCTGTGCTGATGCTGTATTTCTAGGAGAACCAGAATGTTTACTTGGACAAAAATCAGGAAGCTCCTTCGCCAATCCGCGCGAGAGGAGCTTCCTTCAGGTCTGCCAGCCTATTCTACGATCATATCCTGATTGCTTGAGCCCGGCGGCACAATGGGATAGACATTATCCTCTTCGGTGATATCGAATTCCATCACGACCAGCCCTTCCGTATGCAGAGCCTGTTCAATAATCTGCTCCGCTTCACCCAGCGTTCGTGCCCGGAACCCGTGAGCGCCGAAGGACTTGGCCAAGGCAACGAAATCCGGCGAGCTGATTCGCACCGAGGAATAACGCCGGCCCAGAAACAGCTGCTGCCATTGCCGTACCATCCCCAGATACCCGTTCTTGAAGATTGCCACCTTGACATTCAGGCCGTGATCCACGGCGGTCATAATCTCTTGCATATTCATCTGGAAGCTTCCATCCCCTGTAATACACACCACATCGCGGTCAGGAAAAGCAACGGCCGCCCCAATCGCAGCAGGCAGGCCGTACCCCATCGTTCCCAGCCCGCCTGAGGTCAGGAAGGAGCGGGCTTCCGAGAATTCATAATGCGTAGCCGTCCAGATCTGATGCTGGCCGACATCGGTGGCAATCATCGCATCGCCTGCGGTAGCCTTTTGGAGGGCGCGGATGACTTCCTGCGGGGTCAGCTTAGTGCCTTGTTCACGGCCCGGCTTCGGCTTGCGCTGACGCCAGACCGTAATCTGCTCCTCCCAGAGCGGATGCTCCGCGGTATGTACCTGTTCCTGTATTCCTCTGAGCAGCTCCTCACAAGAGCCAGTCACCGCAAGCTCTACGGGGATGTTCTTGTTCAGCTCTGAGGTATCCAGATCCACTTGAATTTTGTAAGATCCCGGCGAGAATGCCTTCCGCTTGCCGGTTACCCGGTCGCTGAACCGTACCCCGAGACATAACACCACATCGGCGCCTTGCAGCGCACGGTTGGCTGCCACCGTTCCATGCATCCCGACCATTCCCAGATGCAGGGGATGCCCGGAAGGGAAAGCCCCGATCCCCATCAGCGTACTCGCCACGGGGAAGTGATGCCGCTCCGCGAATTCCCGCAAGAGGGCAGGGGTCTCTCCCTGCATGCAGCCTCCGCCGACCAGCACCAGCGGCCGCTCTGCACGGCTCAGCCGCTCTGCCGCAAGCAGAATATCCGCAGGATCAATGGACGGATTCGGCTCGTATCCCCGGATCACCGGCGTAGAGCAAGGCCCAGCCGCTTCACTGACGGGAATGAACTCCGCATTCATGACATTCTTCGGCAGATCGATCAGGACGGGGCCCGGTCTTCCCGTGACTGCTACATGGAATGCTTCGTGGACGATTCTGGGAAGCTCGGCAATGTCTCTGACGATATAATTGTGCTTCGTGACCGGCATGGTCATTCCGTAGATATCCACTTCCTGAAAGCTATCCAGACCAATGAGATCAGTGGCGACCTGGCCGGTAAGCACAATCAACGGAACAGAATCCATGAATGCTGTGGCAATGCCGGTGACCGCATTGGTGGCTCCGGGACCACTGGTTACGAGGGCCACCCCCGGACGCCCCGTGGCTCTTGCATATCCGTCCGCTGCATGGACTGCAGCCTGCTCATGCCGGACCAGCACATGCTGAATCCTGTCATTATCATAGAGCGCATCATATAGAGGCAATACGGCACCGCCGGGGTAGCCAAACAGGGTCTCTACCTTTTTCTCAATCAGCATCTCAATCAGCAGTTCTGCTCCGTTCATAGCTACACTTCGTCTCCTGTCATGCGAATTATCCTCCAATATAGGACATGCCAATCTTGGCCTTGCTTCTGTGGGTCTCTTCCGTCCGCTCATCGGAATAACGGTCGCTGCGCTGCTCCCATACCTGCTTAATTGCTGCCAGCAGCTCTTCATCGCCAGCCCCTCCGCGCAGCATGATCCTAAGGTCAAAGCCCTTGGAGGCAAACAGGCAGGTATACAGCTTACCGTCAGAAGACAGCCGGGCACGCGAGCAGGTGGAACAGAACGATTCAGACACGGAAGTGATGAAGCCAACCTGGGCCGGACTGCCAAGATAGCCGTAGCGCTGCGCGACCTCGCCGCTGTAATTCTGCTCAAGAGCTTCCAGCGTATAGACGCTTTGCAGCTGCTGCAGGATTTCTTGCTTGGTGACGACCTTATCATAGCTCCAGCCGTTATCGTTGCCGACATCCATGAACTCGATGAAGCGCAGCGTGATCTTCCGCTTCTTGAAATAGGCGGCCATCGGAAGAATCTCGGATTCGTTCACGCCCCGCTGGACAACCATATTCACCTTGACCTCGAACCCGGCGGCTGCCGCCTGATCTATGGCCTCCAGAATCATTCCCGGCCTGAAGCCGCGCCCGTTCATTCTGCCGAATAGCTCGGGCTCCAGCGCATCCAGGCTGACATTCAGCCTGCGCAGGCCCGCAGCATACAGCGGCGCTGCCTGTCCGCCCAGCAGGACTCCGTTCGTCGTCAGTCCCATATCCTCTACACCGGGAATGGCGGATATCTTGGTAACCAGCTCCGGCAGATGGCGGCGCATCAGCGGTTCGCCTCCGGTCAGGCGGATTTTGCTGACACCCAGCGAGACGAACAGCCTGGTCAACCGGCAGATTTCATCGAAGGTAAGCAGCTCGCTGGCCGGGAGGAAGGCATAATCCTCACCGAATATCTCCTTCGGCATGCAGTAGGAGCAGCGGAAATTGCACCGGTCGGTGACCGATATCCGCAGATCATGGATAGGCCGCCGCAGCTGATCCTGTAGTGGATGAGTATTCATGTGCGTCTATCTCCTTCCGGTAACCTTACAGTCCCCATTCATCCGTACCTTCTTCAGTGCCCAGCAGCAGGACATCCACTGTGTCACCTGAAGCATAACCTCTTGTCCCGCCCGGCAGCACGATCAGGGAGTTCCCGCGTGCAATCGACGATACTGCACCCGACTTATTGAAGCCGGCGGGCCGTACCGTGGTCCCGTCATAGACCGCCCGGATGAACCGGGTGAACGGATTCGCCTTGGCGAAATCCTCCGCCAGCACGGCTGTGGTACGCGGCAGATACAAATGGTCCGCCCCCATCATCTTAAGCAGTGCAGGTCTTACGAACAGCTCGAAGCCGGTGAAGCACGCTGAAGGATTGCCGGATAGTCCGAACAGGAAGGTATCCCCGGCAACTGCCACTGTAGTCACGCTGCCCGGGCGCATCGCCACCTTGTTGAACAACACCTCAGCCCCGAGGCGCTTGTAAATCTCCGGCAGATAGTCATAATCTCCAACCGACACTCCGCCCGTTGTGATCAGACAGTCGGTTTCAGCCATGGCCCGGCGGACTGTCAGCAGGCAATCTTCGAGCTGGTCCGCTTCCGTATCATACATCCGGTAAGGTATCCCCATCCGGGCGAGCTGGGCGGCAATCATCGGTCCGTTGCTGTTACGGATTTTGCCGGGGACCAGGGGTGAATTCACAGCCAGCAGCTCGGTTCCCGTAGACAGAATCCCTACAACCGGCCGTCTCCCCGTCTCTACCTCCGCGTAACCGAAGGTAGCGAGCAGCGCGATCACTCCGGGATGAATGAAGCGGCCTGCCGGAATCACCATTTCCCCTGCCAGCATATCCTCACCCTGCAGAGACAGATTCTCCTGCGGTGCAAACGCCTTGCGGATCGTAAACGTCTGCCCCTCTGACACCGCTTGTT
Source organism: Paenibacillus rhizoplanae (assembly GCF_042684125.1). NCBI lineage: Bacteria > Bacillati > Bacillota > Bacilli > Caryophanales > Paenibacillaceae > Paenibacillus > Paenibacillus rhizoplanae. Next base: position 19,235 of record NZ_JBHUKY010000064.1, read on the forward strand.
CAAACATGACTACCGCATCTGCTCCAGCCGGCAGCGCCGCCCCTGTCATCAGGCGGACCGCTTCATGGCGGCTGATCACAGCCTGTGAGACTTCCCCGGCGCCGATATGATCCACCACCGTGAAGCTGACCCGGCTGCTGCCGGAAGCACCGGCAGAATCTGCCGAAGCAATAGCATATCCGTCATACGGGGAACGGGTGAAATGCGGAACATCATGGGTTGCCGTGAGCGGCTCCGCCAGTATGCGTCCATAACTTGCATGAAGCGGGACTCTCTCTGTACCTGTGCGGCATACTCTATCGGTAACCCTGAATACAGCTTCTGCTACAGTAACCGGCGTTCTCGTCTTCTCCACCTTCATCTGCTCCTAACCCGGTGTCGGACTGGATACCCAATCCCCGTTTATTTCTGCGTAATATCGCTGAAGGTGCCTACATACCGGACATCTTCACCAGTCTCATCCTTCACAGCGCTGATATTCAGCCACTGCAGGTATTCTTCTCCATTTTTGCGCTTGTTCCAGATCTCGCCCTGCCACATGCCCTTTGCCTTGACCTCACCCCACATCACGCGGTAAAAGTCCTTCGGCTGGCGGCCGGATTTCAGCAGGCTTGGCTGTTTGCCAAGCACCTCTTCTTCGCTAAAGCCGGTAAGCCTCGTGAAGGCCGGATTGACCGTCTTGATGTGGCCGGACACATCCGTGACCAGAATCCCCTGGCCGGTCGAATTGAACACTTCAGAGGTAAGGGCCAGCCGGTCCTGGAAGTACAGCCATACCACAAGCACCAGACTGGCCAGCGCTACCTGAGACAGCAGCATGAAGCCAATGGAATATTGTCCGGTTGCCGCATGAATCACAGATAGCATAATCGGAGGGAAGAATCCGCCCAGACCACCCATCATCGACACGATCCCGTTGGCAATTCCCGCCTGCTTGTTGAAGTACAGCGGAACCAGCTTGAAGATGACCCCGTTGCCGATTCCCGCACTCACCGCTATCGCCAGGCATCCTGCTGTATATAAGCCCATGTCCGGCATGAAGGCCAGAATAATGGCTGCAACCGTATAGATACTGAAGGTGAAGATTAGCAGGAACAAAGGCTGGAACTTGTCAGCCAGCCAGCCGCCGATCGGACGGAAGAAGGTCGCTACTGCGATGAAGCCAGCGGTGCGCATCCCGGCGTCCACTTTGTCCAGACCAAAACTGGATACCAGAAAATTCGGCAGATAAATGGTAAAGGCTACGAAGGAGCCAAAGGTAATGAAATAGAACAAGGAGAACAGCCAGAGCTTCTCGTTCCTGGACACGCCCTTGATTTGTTCAATAATCGGAGTGCGGAGCTTGGGCTCCTGACGGTCCCCGAAGAAGAAATTAAGGACGATGAAGACCAGCAGCAGAATCAGATACATTTTGACTGCGTTAGCCCAGCCGAACTGTGCTGCCAGGATAGGCGCCGAGAAGGTTGTAACCGCTGTGCCGAGATTCCCGATTCCATAGATACCGTTAATCAGACCGTGCTTCTCCTTCGGATAGTACTTCGGCAAAGAGGTTACCCCTACGGAGAAGACCGCGCCGCCGACACCCAGGAACAGGCCGCCGATAATCAGATGGGTTACGGTTGAAGCCACACTGATGAAGTAGACCGGGAACAGCAGCAGCACGAAGCTGGACATAAAAATAATCCGCGCCCCCAGAATATTCGCATAGTAGCCCAGCGGAATTCTCAGAATCGAGCCAAGCACGACCGGAATGGCCGTCACCATCGCCAGCCGCCCGGGAGGGATGCTGATATCCTCCGAGATAAAGGGCATCAGCGATGAGATAATCACCCACACCATGAATCCGGTAATCAAGTTTAAGGTTTGCAGCGGCAATTGCATTTTTTTAATCATTCGTTTCACCTTTTCGCCGTTTTTTCTTGTGATGATTTCCTGTTATCAATACTTCCTGTACTCATTGTATCTGCCGTCCCCCGGCTCAGATATAGGGGAGTCCCCTTTCCCTGACAGGGTAAACCCTAAAAAAATAACGCTACCTAATTGACTGTATGCATTACAGAGTTTTAGGGACAGAATAGCATTATGTGTATACAAAAAGGCTGATTATGTCTACAACGCGTAATTCTGCCATGATATAATAAGCCTATTAAATTGGAGTGATTTCCGCTTAACAATGATCTGGAGATTCATGTGATGGAATTAACAAAGCTCGAGGAGCAGGTAATACCGTTAACAGGCGGTTTAATCAACTGGTTATTATTCCTGAAGGGTGTTGAACAACCAAACTGGGAGGTGCTGACCATGAATGAACCCATGTTAAAAAAAGCAATGGATACACTTGAATTTCTGAGCCAGGATGCCGCTACACGTATGGAGTATGATGCCCGGATGAAGTATTTGCGTGACGAGGCTTCACGGATGAACGGTGCTAAAGCGGAAGGGCGTGCGGAAGGAATTGCTGAAGGAATTGCGGAGGGAATTGCTAAGGGTGAACAAAAAAAGGCAGAAGCCATAGTACTTGAACTTCTTGCGCTTGGAGTAGAAACCTCAGTTATTCTTAAAGCTTCAGGTCTCACAGAACAACAAATCTTAAGGTTGAAATCACAGATGGGGAAGTACTGACCGAACCTCCTGTTGAAAAAGTATGAATTCTTCTATTATCAAAAGTATCAAAAAGCCGCCCCAATGGAATTGGAGCGGCCTGTTTTTTGTCACGTAATCAGCGTATTTAACTGTTCACTTAAACGTTCCTTGTCCTTCGCGCTCAACTGGGTCTCGCCCATCGGAAAGATCACCGTCTCTTCTTTGACAAAATGCACCGTCAGCACCTCAAAGGCCTCCCCCGCATCCTGAACGGCTGAACGGATCGCCTCAAGCGGCATCTGGTCTATATTCCCCTCGGAGTGGTGCAGGAAATGCCCGATATATCCGTCAATCTCGCGGTGCTCCTCCTGGATGCCGGCCAGCGGCCCTTGCTCAAAGCCGATATAATTACCCAGCAGCGGGAAGAAATGCGTTTCTTCCTTCCCGGTATGCTTCTTCAGCGGCTCCACGAACTCCAGGATCGCCTGGCGCAGCTTATGGAGCCGGGTCCGGGCCTCTTCCAGAGCGAGCGGCTCCTGCTCATACCACAGCACGAGCTCATGCCATTCCTCCATCAGAAAAGATAAATAGCGGTGTTCATTCTCAAGGATACGCATCGCGGGCAGCGTAAACCTGAGGCCTGCATGTTCCGGCATACAGCTACCCCCTCCCGTTGCCGGTCAGAAATCCAGCATTTTTTTCCTCAAAGCATATTCGACCAGCTCCGGCCGGCTTTTAAGGTTTAATTTCTCCATAATTTTGGCTTTGTGGGCTTCCACGGTCTTCACGGAAATGAAGAGCTTCTCGGCGATCTCCTTATTCCCGTATCCCTTGGCAATGAGCGGCAGAATCTCCAGCTCCCGCTTGGACAACAGCTCGAACAGGTCCTCGGTCCCGGCGGTCTTCTCCTGCTTAATGAACTCGCGGACCAGCGACGTAGCCATCTTGGGATGAATATAAGTGCCGCCTTCATAGATAGTCCGGATGGCCAGCAGCAGCTCCTCGTCAGGCGCACTCTTGAGCACATAACCGGAGGCCCCGCTCTTCAGGACATGGAAAAGATATTCATCATCGTCATGCATCGTGAGAATCAGAATTTTGGTATCGGGATAATCCTCTTTAATCTTGCCGGTCGCGGTCAGCCCGCTTTCTCCCGGAGGCATACTTAAATCCATGATCAGAATGTCCGGCCGGAACTTGGCTACCATGGTATAAGCCTCCCTGCCGTCAGCCGCCGCTCCGATCACTTCAATGTCATCCTGGAAATTGAGAATCATGGAGAATCCGCTGCGAACAATTGCATGGTCGTCTGCAATGACGATCTTCATCTGAAGCTCATTCCTTTCCTTGGGCCATCCCTACCGGCACCTGCAAAACAATTCGGGTCCCCTTGCCCAGCTGTGAATCCACACTGAAGGTGCCGCCCACCAGCTCCGCCCGTTCCTGCATCCCGAACAGGCCAAGGCCGGTTCCCGCAGGCTCGTCTCCCGGATGGAAGCCGATACCCTCATCCTCAACCCGCAGCAGAAGGATGCCGCCGGTCTCGGTAAGCGAGACCCTGACGCTGTCTACCTGCGCATACTTCAGGGCGTTCAGCACAGCCTCCTGGCATACCCGGTACATGACCGTCTCAATCTCGCTCCCATACCGCTTCTCCGAGAGCCGGGATTCATATTCAATCAGCAGGCCGTAGGTTTGTTCCACCCGCTTGAAGTGGGAGCGGAAGGCCGCCTCCAGCCCGAAGTCATCCAAGGCAGCCGGTCTAAGCTCTACCGAGAGGTTGCGGATATCATTCAGCAGCCGGGTCATGGACACTTCAGTTTGCTTCATCTTCTTCAGCAGCCCGTCGTCGGCTGTCATATATTTCAGCACACGCAGATCAATCACAGCACTCATCAGCTCTTGCGCAACGCTATCATGCAGTTCACGGGAGATCCGCTTGCGTTCATTCTCCTGGGCCTCAATAATATGCTTCATCATCTTGTTCTGGTAGAACTTCTCCTGCGTCTTGAACTGTCTCGTCAGATCCCTGAGCATGAAGATTCTGATCCCGTTCTCTTCATCTATAGTGTGGAAGGTTGCCGCATAAGGGACAACCCCCTTGTCCCTAGTCTCCAGATAGACTTGATACGAGGTGAACTCCTCCAAGTCCGGTGTATGAAAATAACAATTCAGGCAGGTACGCAGCTCCGTCTCACTGGTATATCCCCGGCAGGTTCCGCAGAGTGCTTCAGGATTCCCCTGATACAGCTGCTTCAGAACATCCTTGTCGACGATGGTCTCGGCAGCCGGATTCATAGCCAACGCTTTCCCTTCCCGGTCAAAAAAGAACATCGCTTCCGAGCTGTTCTCGAACAGCTTCGTCATGAGCGTGCTACGCAAATCCGTTCCGGATATCATCAACTGAGCAACAATTCCTTCCCGTTCAAGTCTCCAATCCCCCTCCGCGCTACCGCTTCCAGGTCTTTAAGCATTTCAGCGGTTACCTGCTGTTCACCCCGGAAGCCGCCCAGAAGCACGCCTGCCACACGGGCATCATTCCACATCGGCACAGCCCCGATGCTGTTCAGATTCTCTATCTTGGTGATGGGATAATTGAATAAGGTATCGGCCTTCACTACGAGCTTGACAGACGGAATCAAGAACGGCTTACCAGTCTTGAATACGATTCCTGCAATCCCTCTGCCGGACTGTAGCACAATCCGTTTGTAACGGTCACTGATATTGCCTGAGGCGTATTTCCACCGGATCACATAGTCATATTCCGCCGGTTCGGCGAACGCCAGCGACATGAAGTCATACCCCAGGGCTATGCGGATCTGGTCAAGCTTGATTTGGTAATCCACCTGATTCATCATCGCTTTCTCTCCTCGGATAGAACAGGGAAAGAAGTCCACGCTGCTCTGTCCGTTAATTTGATTTATTTCTTCTGTATAGGATATAACTTCTGCCTACATAATTCAACGGAACGCTCCAGACATGGACCAGCCGGGTGAACGGCCAGAAGGCAAAGATTGCGAACCCTGACAGGATGTGAAGCTTGAAGGAGAAGGGCACTCCGCTCATCAGCGACGGGTCCGGCCGGAACAGGAACAAGCCGCGGAACCACACAGAAATCGTATCCCGGTAATCGAACTCCGGCTGTACCACATTCGTGACAATAGTGGAGTACATCCCCATGAATACAATGAACAGGAGCAGCGAGTTGACAATCAGATCGGAAGCGCTGCTGAGCCGGCGGACATTCTTCAGTGTGAAGCGCCGTGAGGTCAGAATCAGCATCCCGAGCAGGGTAGCCGCACCGAAGATTCCGCCGATGTATACTGCGCCAATGTGGTACAGATGATCACTTACGCCTACGGCCTCCAGCCAGGATTTTGGAACGGCTAGCCCGCCGATGTGGCCGAGAATGACCGGCATGATGCCGAGGTGGAACAGAATGCTGCCGAATTTCAGCTGTTTTTTCTCAATGAATTCACTGGATTTGGCCGTCCAGTTGAACTGATCCTTCCGGTAGCGGGCAATATGACCGCCGACAAACACCACCATACACATATAAGGGAAAATAACCCATAAAAACTGACCCGCCATATTCATTGACTCAGGGCCTCCTGTTCCGCACAAGCTTTGAAGGTATCACGCAAACCTCTAACCAGGTGATAATAAGGACTTTCATTACGCTCCAGCGCCTTGAGCAGATGATACGTGCCATCCTCCAGCACCGCAATCAGCATCCGGAAGTTCTCCGGCGCGCCAGGGACATCCAGCCACTCTGCGGCATATAGAAATTCGCACATCAGCGGCAAATAATCAGGCAGCTCACTCTCCGGCATGATAAGGCCGAACATTTCATACAGAAGCTTCAGCTTGGCGAGCATTTGCCCGCGTTCCTTGGCCTCCTCAAATTTGAAATAGGTCATATAGAGCGCACAGTCCTTCTGGAAATCAAAGGTGGCTGCATAATTCTCCTGAATCTCTTCCAGGCTGAAGCTCTGCATCTGCTGCCAATAGGTCTGCACATGGGCATAGCCCGGGTGATGGGGGTCAAACGCCTCTTCCAGCAGAGCCGGATGGAAATCCAGCTTCTCCGGGTACATGAGCTGCAGGGCGAAATAACCGAAGGATTGCTTATAATGATGCAGTTTGATCAGATCAATCACGCCAGATCCCCCCGTAGAAATTCTCTTCATACATCTCCTTGCCCGTCTTCATGGTATCGCCGGAAGGGCTGGCCGGTCCGCAGCCGTCACAGCCGGAGCCGGAGCCCATATCGCCCATCCCGTTGCCGTAACCGGCTGAGCCTTGGGCACGGTAAGGATTCATGTGCTGCTCCTTGTGGGAGGTCGGGATGACGAAACGGTCTTCGTATTTGGCGATTGCGAGCAGCCGGTACATTTCCTCCGTCTGCTGTGCGGTCATACCGACCCGGTCAAGACGGCTGAGATCGAACTCCTGGCCGGTGGACTGGGCGCGCATATAGGAGCGCATCATCGCCATCCGCTGCAGAGCTTCCTTCACAGTCTCCGTATCGCCGGCTGTCAGCATATTCGCCAGGTACTGGATAGGCGTGCGCATCTCTTCAATCGCCGGGAAGATCATATCGGGATTCTTCAGCGAATCCTTGCCTTCAAAGTAATTCATAATCGGGCTAAGCGGCGGGACGTACCATACCATCGGCAGGGTCCGGTATTCCGGGTGAAGCGGGAAGGCCAGCTTGTGCTCAATCGCCAGCTTGTAGACCGGCGAGTTCTGCGCAGCCTCCAGCCAGTCCTCGGAGATGCCGTCTTGTCTGGCCTGAGCCATAATCTCCGGATCATGCGGATTCAGGAACAAATCACATTGTGCCTTATACAGATCCTTCTCGTCCGGGGTGGACGCCGCCTCAAGCACCTTGTCGGCATCATACAGCAGCACCCCGAGATAACGGATACGGCCGGTGCAGGTCTCGGAGCATACCGTTGGCAGACCTGCCTCCACACGAGGGAAGCAGAATGTGCATTTCTCCGCTTTGTTCGTCTGCCAATTGAAGTACACCTTCTTATACGGACAGCCGGTCATACAATATCTCCAGCCGCGGCAGGCCTCCTGGTCTACCAGTACGATTCCGTCCTCATCCCGTTTGTACATCGCTCCTGAAGGACAGGACGCCACGCAGCTCGGGTTCAGGCAATGTTCGCACAGACGGGGCAAATAGATCATGAAGGATTTCTCGAAGTTGAACTTGATCTCTTCCTCGATCTTCTGAATGTTCGGGTCAAGCGGTCCGGTTACATGCGCGCCTGCCAGATCATCCTCCCAGTTCGGCCCCCATTCCAGATCCATCTTCTCGCCCGTTACAGCAGAGTGGGCCCGTGCTACCGGGGAATGCTTCTGCTCCCCTGCATTCGTCAGATGCTCGTAGTTGTACGTCCACGGCTCATAATAATCCTTCATTTCCGGCATGTCAGGGTTGTAGAAAATCTTGCCGAGCGCGATCTTGGACAGCTTATTGCCGGATTTCAGCTCAAGCTTGCCCTTGCGCAGCTGCCAGCCCCCCTTGTACAGCTCCTGGTCTTCCCAGCGCTTCGGATAACCGATGCCCGGCTTCGTCTCCACATTGTTGAACCACATATATTCCGCACCCTTGCGGTTCGTCCAGGTCGTCTTGCAGGTCACGCTGCAGGTGTGGCAGCCGATGCATTTATCCAGATTCATTACCATTGCCACTTGCGCTTTAATTTTCAAGCCAGTTGACCTCCTTCATTTTGCGGACGGCTACGTAGACATCACGCTGGTTGCCGATCGGACCGTAGTAGTTGAAGCCGTAGCTGAGCTGTGCATATCCGCCGACCATCTGGGTTGGCTTCAGATGAATCCGGGTTGGCGCATTGTGGCTTCCGCCGCGCGTATCCGTAATCTCGGAGCCCGGCACCTGAATATGCTTATCCTGGGCGTGATACATGAACATGGTGCCTCTGGGCATCCGGTGACTGACAACCGCTCGTGCCGTGACGACACCATTACGGTTATAGACTTCAAGCCAATCGTTGTCCGCAATGTCATGGGCTGCTGCATCCTCATTATTGATCCACACCGTCGGACCGCCGCGGAACAATGTCAGCATGTGCTGGTTATCCTGATAGGTTGAATGAATATTCCATTTCCCGTGCGGTGTCAGATATCTCAGGACCAGCGCATCCATCCCGCCCTTCACTTCCTTGTCGCGCGGCCCGAAGACCATCGGAGGCAGTGTCGGCTTATAGACCGGCAGCGCTTCGCCGAACTGCTGGAAGATCTCATGGTCAATGTAGAAATGCTGTCTTCCCGTCAGGGTGCGGAACGGAACGAGACGTTCGATATTCGTAGTGAACGGTGAATAACGCCGCCCTTGCTTGTTCGAGCCGCTGAATACCGGGGTCGGAATCACTTCGCGCGGCTGGGCGGTGATGCTCTGGAACGTAATTTTCTCGGCGGCCCGGTCTGCCGAGATGTCACGGAGCTCTACACCTGAATCCTGTTCTGCCGCAGCATAGGCCTTCTGGGAGACGCGGCCGTTGGTGGCTGAAGACAGATGAAGAATGGTATCCGCAGCCTGACGGGCGGTTTGCAGCTTCGGTAATCCGTTTTTGATGGTTTCATCGTAATGCACGCCGCTGATCTTCTTAAGCTCCTCATATTCTTCAGCGACTGAGAAGCTGATGCCGTGCGCGCCTGCCTTGCCGGTTGCCAGATTCGGTCCAAGCGAAGTGTATTTGTCATGAATCTGGGTGTAATCCCGCTCCACAATGGTGAAGTTCGGCATGGTTTTACCCGGAATGGCCGGCACTTCGCCCTTGGTCCAATCCTTGACCAGACCCATCGGCTGTGAAATTTCACTGATGGAGTCATGGCCCAGCGGAGACATCACCACATCTTTATAGACGCCAGGGAGCTGCGACTTCGCCATCTCGGAGAATACCTCTGACAATTGGCGGTAGATATCCCAGTCGGAACGGGATTCCCATAACGGATTCACGGCCGGATTGAACGGATGGACGAACGGATGCATGTCGGTGGACGACAGATCTGTCTTCTCATACCAGGTTGCAGCAGGCAGGACAATATCCGCATACAGCGGCGTAGTCGTCATCCGGAAATCCAGGGCCACCATCAGATCCAGCTTGCCTTCCACATCCCCGCGCCAGACAATCTCCTCCGGCTTCTGTTCTTCATTCGGCTCCGCCAGCAGACCGTCCGAGGCTCCAAGCAAATGCTTCATGAAGTATTCCTGGCCTTTGGCGGAGCTGGAGATCAGGTTCGAGCGCCAGATGAACAGGGAGCGTGGGAAGTTCTCCGGTGCGCCGGGATCTTCCACAGCAAAACGTGTCTTCCGCGAGGTGATCTCTTCCACGGTGTGGCTGATAATCTCACTGTTCGTCTTCTTGCCCTGCTGCGCAGCTTCCTCGGCGAACAGCAGGCTGTTCTTGTTAAATTGCGGGAAGGAAGGCAGCCAGCCGAGACGCGCAGCCAGAACGTTGTAATCCGCCGGATGCTGGTAAGCTACATCCCCGCCTGTCGGCGATTTCAGCGAATCGGTGCCGCTCTCCTCATAACGCCACTGCTCTGTGGCAAAGTAGAAGAACGAGGTTGCGTTCTGCTGCCGCGACGGCCCCTGCCAGTCCTTGGCAAATGCAACGGTTGACCAGCCCTCAATCGGACGGCATTTCTCCTGGCCGACATAATGGGCCCAGCCGCCGCCGTTGACGCCCTGGGAGGCAGTCAGTACGACCAGATTCAGAATGGAGCGGTAGATGGTATCACTGTTGAACCAGTGGTTGATGCCTGCCCCCATGATAATCATGGAGCGTCCGCCCGTCTCAATGGAGTTCTGGGCAAACTCACGGGCAATCTGAACGACAACACTTGCCTTCACGGTGGTAATCTTCTCTTGCCAGGCCGGAGTGTAATGAGATCCGGCATCCTCATACCCCTTGGCGTTCAGCAGACTGTCTCTGCGCTTAATGCCGTATTGGCTCATCATCAGATCATAGACCGTGGCTACATAACGTTCTGTACCGTCCGCAAGCTTCATCTTCCGGGCCGGAATGATCCGGCTGAACGTGCCGTTACCGGCATTGTCGAAATACGGGAACACGATCTCTGTCCACTCTTCCCCATGGCCTTCCATGGTCAGGGCCGGCTCGACCCTGCTGCCGTCCTCCCGCTCCAGAATCAGGTTCCACTTCTTGCCCTCTTCCCAGCGCTGCCCCATCGTACCGTTCGGAACCATCATCTCACCTGTAGCCTCATCGAAGATGACCGGCTTCCAGTCTGAATGCGGGGAGGTATCTCCAAGATCGCTCGCCCGCAGGAACCGTCCGCCCTTCAGGTGATCCTCATGGGGATCAAGCAGAATCAGGAACGGCATGTCGGTATATTGCTTCGCATAATTCAGGAACATCGGCTCCTGGCGTTCCTGGTAGAATTCCTGCAGGATGACATGCGTCATGGCCTGGGCAAGCGCTGCGTCCGAACCGGGATTCGGTGCCAGCCAATTGTCGGCGAATTTGACGTTCTCGGCGAGATCCGGAGCTACCGATACGACCTTGGTTCCTTTATAACGCACTTCGGTCATGAAGTGGGCATCCGGCGTCCGGGTAAGCGGTACGTTCGAGCCCCACATCACCAGGTAACCGGCGTTGTACCAGTCCGAGGATTCCGGGACATCTGTCTGCTCGCCCCAGATCTGCGGCGAAGCCGGAGGAAGATCGGCATACCAGTCATAGAAGCTCAGCATTTGACCGCCCAGGAGCGAGATGAACCGTGCACCCGAAGCGTAGCTGACCATCGACATGGCCGGAATCGGGGTGAACCCGGCGATACGGTCGGGACCGTACTTACGGATCGTATAGATCAGCTGTGCCGCGATCAGCCGCAATGCGTCGTCCCAGGCTACCCGGACATGACCGCCTTTGCCCCGCGCCTTCTTATACAGGCTGGCCTTCTCGGGATCTTCCACAATACTGGCCCAGGCATCGACATAATTGTCATGCTCCTGGAGCGCCGTCTGCCACAACCGCCACAGCTTCCCCCGGATATAAGGGTACTTCACGCGCAGCGGACTATATTCGTACCAGGAGAAGGTGGCTCCGCGGGGACAGCCGCGCGGTTCAAACTCCGGCATGTCCGGTCCGCAGGACGGATAGTCGATCTGCTGGTTCTCCCAGGTGATGATTCCGTTCTTCACGAACACCTTCCAGCTGCAGGAGCCTGTACAGTTGACCCCATGGGTAGTGCGTACTACTTTATCGTGAGACCAGCGCTGGCGGTACATGTTCTCCCAATCTCTATTTTTCTCTTCAAGTATGGACCAGTTCCCGGAATAGCTCTCCACCGGCTTAAAAAAGTTAAGGCCGAATTTCTTCTTCATGTATCCAGAACACTCCTTTTCCGCGAATCTATTCAATTAATCTCATTATGGATCTACCCGGCCGCGCTTCCCATTAGGGAAACACCTATTGAACCTCGGGAATTCCCTCGATCTCAGCCCACAGCAAACAAGCCTTTCCCGCTGAGGAGAAAAGCTGTGATTCTGCATGGAACCTGCCGGGCAGGAGTCCCCATTAGGGAGTTCCCTCTTTATACCCGGGGGAAGCTCTTAGCGGGAATTCCACTGCAGCCCTATGTGTTATACTGTGGAACATATGAAATCTTATAGGTGCAATACATGGGAGGATGAATAAGGATGTCAGGACCCTCACTGCGCCAGCTGCACGCCCATCATGCCATACATCAGGGCGGGCTCTCCGGTGCTGTAGCCAAGACAGAAGAAGTGGAAGAACTGCTGGAGATGAAGGAAGCCGAAGTGGCCCGCCAGGCGGCTGACCACTTGATTGAGTATTGGGAGACGCGGATTCTCAGCCACGCCGATGCGGAAGAAGACGGCTTCTACCAGGAGATGACCGCGAAGCAGCCGAGCCTGCAGGAAGCCGTTACCCGGCTGAAGCGGGATCATGAGCTATTGCGGATCATCGTACAGGATGTCAAAGTCCTGCTGGCGGAAGAAGGGCTTACTCCTGCGGTGCTTCACCAATTCCACGCGCTGCTGGTAGTGAATGCGATTCATAGCCGGGATGAGGAACGTCTTCTGTTCGGGGAGTAGCATGGCTGCTGCTCTCCTGCAGAATGGCATGCAGATCATCTCTATTCATCAACAGGTCCAGAAGCGTATACTCGCCCAGTACCTGCAGATAGGCGTTCAGGGCTTTGCCCAGCACACCTTTGAGTCTGCACACCGGGGAGATCGGACAACTGCCGCCTGCAGGCTGGAAGCATTCGACGAGATAGAAATCATCCTCCATCCGGCGCACGACCTCCCCGATATTGATCTTCTCCGGCGCAAGCGCCAGTCTGATCCCTCCCCCGCGCCCTCTGACCGTCTCAATATAACCCGCCTTGCCGAGCTCATGCGACACCTTCATCAGATGATTCTTGGAGATGCCATAAGCACTGGAGATATCCTGTATAGTAGTCAGTTCTTCCCGCTGCTTCGCTCCGAGATACATGAGGATGCGCAAGGAGTAGTCGGTATATAACGTCAGCCTCATTCTCTTCTCTCCATTCTGTTTACAAATGCACCACGAAACCAGTCATACCCTCCATCCAACTATACCACGCCATCTAACATCCCGGCTTGTCCTATAGGCACGTATAGCCAACCAGCGAAGAAGGAAGATACGCATTTCGCCTCAAGTAAGTGGTATTTTTTACAGAGGATATCATATTATTTGTCCATTTTGTTAAAGTGGTATTTTAAATATATCTTTTATCTTAAAAAGCGTATATATTAATTTTGTACTATATGGAGAGGGGATGATCGATATTTTAACTCAAGAGACTCGTGACATTGTCAAATCCACAGCGCCTGTGTTGGCGGAACACGGGACTACCATTACCACGGTATTTTACCGGAATCTGTTCGAGGCCCACCCGGAGCTGCTGAATGTGTTCAACCACGCCAACCAGGCGCAAGGCCGCCAGCAGGCGACACTGGCCAATGCGGTGTATGCAGCGGCAGTCCACATAGACAATCTTGAGAACATTCTCCCAGCGGTGGTCCAGATCGCCCACAAGCATGTCAGTCTCGGCATCAAGCCGGAGCATTACCCGATCGTCGGAGAATTCCTGCTGAAGGCCATCAAGGAGGTGCTAGGCGATGCCGCTACGGATGAGATCCTCAGTGCCTGGGAAGCCGCGTACGGAGTGATTGCTGATGCATTCATCGGAGTGGAAGACAGCATGTACAAGGAAGCGAGGGAACAGGACAACGGCTGGAACTTCTTTAAGCCTTTTACCGTGGTGCGTAAGGTTCAGGAGAGCGGCAGCATTACATCGTTCTATCTGAAGCCGGCCGACGGCTCGAATGTACCAGACTATAAGCCGGGCCAGTACATCTCTGTCCGTGTGCTGATTCCTGGAGAGCAATACACCATGATCCGCCAATACAGCCTGTCCCAAGCGCCGAAGCCGGATGAGTTCCGCATTTCTGTGAAACGCGAGGAGACGAATGACCCGAATGGCGTGGTATCTGTCTATCTTCATAACGAAGTGAATGAGGGTGATACCGTTGAGGTGAGCGCCCCTGCCGGCGAGTTCCTGCTGGATACTTCCGTAACTACCCCTGTAGCCTTCATCTCAGGCGGCGTAGGCATCACCCCTATGATGAGCATGCTCGAGACTGTGGCTAATGTAACACCGGACCGGCCGGTTGTCTTCCTCCACTCTGCACGGAACGAATCGCTTGCTGCCTTTGGTAAAGATATTGAGAAGCATGCGGCGGCGCTGAGCAACATCAAGACCAGAACCTTCTACTCCGGCGGACCGGATGGCGTGATTACAGGCGAAATTCTAAAGAGCTATGTAGATGTTACCGGAGATGCTTACGTGTGCGGGCCTGTTCCTTTTATGGAAGCCATGATTGGCGAACTGCGGAAGTTCGGAATGACCGAGGCTCAGATTCATTATGAGTTCTTCGGACCGGCCCTGCAGCTAAGCAACGCGTAGATTGTTCAGCTAAAAGCACACGGGCCACCTGCCGAACGGATATTCATTCGGAGGAGGCCCGTTTTTTTAACGTGAGATCAGCCATTCATAGAGTACCTTCGCATGGTTATGCACCGGGTCCTTCGCAGCATAGACCAGCGTAACCCTCTGTTCAAGCGCCCGCTCCCGGATCGCTTCCGCAAGCCCCGCGCATTCCGGATTCTCCTCCAGCTCCCTGGTATACCGTTCCTTGAATGCCGCGAACCGCTCCGGCAGATGCCCGAACCATATACGCAGCGCCGGGCTTGGCGCGATGTCCTTCATCCACTCGTCAATGGCCGCCTGCTCCTTCGTCACTCCGCGCGCCCACAGCCGGTCCACCAGAATCCGGTATCCGTCTCCGGGATCCGCAGGCTCATAGATCCGCTTCAGACCTATAGCGTACGGAGCATCAGCGGCTTTCCCGCCGGATGACTCTCCCATGCTGCATCCCTCCTGCTCACCACTATTACACCCAATATACCACGGAGCCTACTCTACCTCCATCGGCTGTCCGTCCTGGAGGGATGCAGCTACTCCGCTTCAAGAATGTACCGGTTCCACCGCTGCTGCCAGGCCACATCCTGCCAGAACGGATGATGCGGCGCACAGTTGGAGCACAGCGTCATGCCCCAGAAGCCCAGGGCCATCCCCTTACGCAGCGCGTACTCGGCAATGAATTTCCCGACCGGGCCCTCCTCGAAGCCTGCAAGCAGCGGGGTATAGCCGACATAGCCTTCGCCGATCACCACCGGCAGGGCTGAATGTACAGCCCATTCCTGCGCTTCTTCCAGGCGCATGTCCGCTTTTTGCAGCATCGCCAGCTTGTGGGCTCCGTAACGGTCATACAGGTAGAGATCCCATAGATCAGGGTCAGCCCAATCATGCAGATAGATCAGCTTCATCCCGACCGGATTTCCCTCCATCCGCCACTCCTGCCCTGCGGGCAGGGTCCATTCCCCGAAGGGCGGGGCATCCTCCCTCAGCATAGACAGGACAAAGGCATTCGGAAAAGGCAGCTCCTCATCGTTCAATCCCGCCGCGTCCATAAGCTCATTCAGCACGCCTTTGATATAGAGATGATAGTGGGCCACCTGCAAATTACGGGCTACATATGCCTTCGGATAAGCTTCGTTCAGCGTATAGCTGGCCGTGATCAGAACATCGGGATGCTGCCCCCGGAGATAGCCCACCGCTTCCTCGATATAAGGCTGCATGGCCTCCACCAGCCTGGGCGTATCGGCTGCACCGATTCCCTGTGCGGTACCCACAGCGGTAAGCTGTCCGAACTCCACTTCATTATGCAGCTCGGCATAGACAATCTGACTGGCAAAGCCCTCTGCCTTGATATACCTGAGGAGTTGATCCATTGACCGGGCCAGGGTCATGAACCGCTCTGCGGGAGCAATTGCAGCCAGCTCATCTCGCAGCGCGGGATAAGCCAGGAAGCTGGGGCTCTGCTGATATTCCCAGGAAGACAGCATAATATAGAGCCCGTGTGCCTTGGCCTGCCTGAACAGCTCCAGCAGATGCGCATGTCCGTCCAGCTCGGCACCGCCGCGGCAGTTGTACCAGCGGGTACGCTGGCCCACTTCCCCCAGACTACCGAAGTGCAGCGGTCCGGGACGTTTGCCCTCCGCAGTGAATAACAGGAACGGCATAGCACATATCCGGATGGTGTTGTACCCTCTGTCCGCCGCTTCCTTGCATCTTGCCGCCAGATCATGATAAGGCTCGCCCGGCAAGGTCATCGTGTACCAGGAGAAATCCCACATGGTGAGGGTAAGCTTACGCGGCAGCCTGCTCAGCAATGAATCCATTCTTTTCACTCCTTAGAATTAGCTTATTTTACCGGTTCAGGACACTTCCGGCCATCCGTCTGTGAACTCCGGCTCCCTGATGATTAGGGTCCAGGGCAAGAGCTGAATCAAACTCCGCTACCGCTGCTTCATACCGGCCCAGCCCGAGAAGCCCGAGTCCCCGCATATAGCGGCAATGAATGACATTGCGCCGGTTGAGATCATCCTCAAACACCAGGAAATCCGGCAGCGATACGGCGAAATAGTCCAGCTTGATACCGTCGAAGAGATGACGCTCGGCATAATCGATCAGTAGATTGAAGCGGCGCTTCGCCTCCTTCGGCTGCTGGAGCTTCAGCCAGGCCAGCCCCTGGTAGAAAATCATCTCCGGCGGCTGGTCATTGTAGAACACCGCACTTGCCGGCTCCGCCAGACCTTGTGACGCCGCCCTGTAGCAGTGGACAGCCTCTTCTTCCTGCTGAAGTCCTTCGTATACCCGGCCAAGAGCATAATGGATATTATTCTCCTGCGCCCCTTCCAGCTTCCCCTCGCCTAGATTATGCGGATAGGCCAGGGCCAGCCGGAAATGCTCGAGCGCGGCTTCATACTGCCCGTTCTCCAGGGCCTGTCTGCCAAGTCCGCTGTGGGCGAATTGGTATTGCCCGGTCACCTTCCCCTCTCCGCCCTCCCAGGGATGGAAGTTACGCGAGCTTAATGCCCTAACCGCTTCGTTATAGCGCTCAAGCTGGTTAAGCAGCGTAACATATTCGAGATACAAATCATCCCGCTGCTCCACCAGGCTGCGCTGGGCTTCAAGATGATCCAGCCGCTCCCCCGCAGACCACGCGAGCTTCTTGCGCAGCTGATCCAGCTCATACAGAATCCGCGCATCCTGCGGCGCACAGGCGAAAGCCTGCTCCAGTGAAGCGAGCGCCGCCTCAGGCTTGTTCTGCTTGTTATAATAGGCCAGGGCCAGATTGCGGTGAACGGTGGCGAAATCCCCTCTCAGTTCACGTGAACGTTCCCAGCTTGCCGCCGCTTCCTCCGGCCGCTTCTTGTCGTAATAGAGATTGCCGAGATAGTAATGGGCCTTATCATCCCGGGGATTTGCCCGGACGGCGCTTAACAGCCAATCAAGCTCGGACAGGGTGTTCGGGAAGCAGTACAGCGGGCGGGCCGCTTGCCCCTTGCGGCGGGCCTCCCGTGCCTGCTCAACTTGTCCCGTGCGTTCGTATAATTCGCCAAGGGCATAATACAGCATCGGATAGACGGATTCGACTTCTAGTTCGAGTTCAGATTCGGGTTCCGAGCTGGCCCGCTGGGCCGCCTTCTCCCCTACAGCAAGAGCTTCCGTGTACAGTCCGCAGCCCATATAATCTGCCATAAGATTAAGGTAATTGTGTGCGTCACCACGCATAAGCCGTTCCAATTCGCTCAGCGCTTCTTCTGCCGCAGCAGGGTCCTCCAGTGCTGCAAGAGCCAGAGCTAGTTCGTTATATGCGCCAAAATCAGCAGGATCAAGCCGCATAGTCTCGCTGGCGAATTCCCTCGCCTGCTGCGGCCGGCCAAGTCTGCGCAGGAGAGCAGACTTGAGGTTCCTCGCCTTATAATTACGTGCATTGCGGATCAGCGAACGCTCCGCCAGCTCCAACGCCTCGGCATACCGGCCCTGCTGGCAGGCAATCTGAGCGAGCGAGAAATACCCCGCATCCTGCCAGGCTGCCGACCATACCGCTTTGTAATACGCGGCAAAAGCCTCATCCAGGCGGTTTAGGCCGCGCAGGGCTGCCCCCAGCTGATAATAGGCTTCGCTGTCATAAGGGTTAGGGTTACGCGAGGTCAGACGTTCAATGGCGCGGCGGAACAAGGGCTCACTCTGCGCATATTGCCCGCGGCGGAGCAGCAGTGTTCCATACGCTACATTCAGCCGGATATCCCCGCTGTCCCGCTTAAGCCCTTCCAGATAATAGGCCTCCGGCTCAAAGGTGGCATGCCGGTACTGCTCCAGATGCAGGCCGGCCAGATACAGCTCCTCTGCTGAACGCAGCTCTTCGGGCGCTTCCAGCGGCTTCGCCGCCTCAGGGATACGTCCGATCTCCGGCCGCTTCGGCTGATAGGCGACCAGCAGCCTGCCCTCGGCACTATGGACCGTCAGCTTGAGGTCATGCTCCTGCTCTCCATGGTCCAGCATGACCTTACGCTCTATAGCCTCTGCCGGAGACAGATGTGCAGTCTCCCGCAGATACTCGCCAGCGGCTCCGCTTAACCGGATAACGGCCTGTTCAAGCCGTGAGGTCACGTATACCTTTACCACCGCCTGAGCCAATTCCGCATCAACCTCCAAATTGACCGCAGCGTCTACCGAGGCATTTTTCACCAGACCGATGCCCTTATACGGCATGAAATACTGGGTGAAGCTCTTCTCCTCATACGGCTGCAACCAGGTGAAGTCAGGCTGATTATCGGTATATACGCCCGTCATGAGTTCAATATAAGGCCCGTCTTCATCGGTCAGCTGGCGGTCCCAGGCCTGCCCGAACTCCCCGTTCCCCCAGGTCCATTGCTTCTTCCCCGGTGAGATATGATGATTAGCCACATGCAGCAGCCCCGCCTGGACGCCGTGATCATATCCGCCGACAAAATTATAATCCGACTTATAGGCCATATAGGAGGTCGGAACCGGAATATTCTTATAGCGGGAGATGTCCACGCCTTCCGAATAATCCTGCTTGTAATAGGTGCCGGTAGCCATTGGGAAGCGCGATACATCCCTTTTTCCATGATCGAAGACGGCTGTGACATCAGGTGGAAAAACAGACTGCGTCTGCTCATTAACCGCGACCGCCGGGTTGGCCCACCAAAGGAAAGTCTGCGCCTGCGGCGTCCGGTTATAACACTGGGCATGGACCTCCAGATAGGCGGTGCCCGGATAGAGCCTGAATGCAGCCGTAACCTTCGTCCCGTACATCCGGTCAATCTCGCTCACCCATACGATAGCGCTTCCATCCTCAGCAGCCTCAAGCTTATATTCAACGGGTCCGAACGTATTCGGGCGGTGATGCTGCGGCCAGTTGAACTCAATGCCCCCGGAGATCCAAGGACCCGCAAGGCCGACCAGAGCAGGCTTGATTACGCGGTTATAATAGACAAAATCATAGTTATTCGTCTTGTCGAGCGCCCGGTAGATCCGCCCTCCAAGCTCCGGCATGATCTCTATGCGCAGATATTCATTCTCCAAAATAATCAGCTTGTACGATCTATCCTGCTTCACATCCGAGATGCTCTCAATCACGGGATGCGGGTATACACGCCCCGAGCTTCCCTGATAGACTCTTTTCTCCAGAAACATAGGACTCGGATCAGCGGCGCCCGCCTCATAGGTTGGTATAATCACACGGGTCTCCCTTACCTGCACCCGGTCTGCTCCGTCCGTATTGTCCACGTGGTCCGCTTTGCCCGCGTTGTCCCCGGCTGCCTCCGGCATCTTACCGCTACCTGCATGCTTCATGCCTTCACTGCCTCCCTTGACTTGATAGTTCTACTCTAGCCTCTGGCCGGGAAGGTTCCAATTGACGAAATGCGGGAAGTGATGGATTATATTCTTATTCTGTGCAAACTTGTTAACATACTGTCCGTTAGGGAGGGAACCAGCGTGAATCATGGTCAAATCCGCAAGCCGGAAGGGTTTATCGAGGAGAAGCTGTATGTGCTGCCGGAATATTGGATGAAGGAACTGGAGCAGGAGGAGCTGACTGCCTCCTTGTTCATTACGGACATTGGGTACTTCCCCAATGCCCAGTACCATTACAGAGAACGCGGGGAAGGCAGCGCGTCCCATATCTTTATCTTTTGTGAAGCGGGGGAGGGTTGGGCGGAGCTGAACCACGGGGAGCAGATGACCATGCAGCCGGGGGATATGGTGATTATTCCGCCGGGCACCCCGCACCGGTACGGGGCCATACTTGGGAACCCATGGAGCATTTACTGGTTTCATTTCCAAGGGAGCCACGCGGATAGGCTGGTGGAGCTGTTCGGATTGTCGGGGGCTCCCTTGAGTTTATCCCCGAGCGGCAAGGCCCGGCTCATCGACTGGTTCGTCCCGGTCTATGAGCTGCTCGCTGAGCAGACCTACGCCTTGGCTACCCATGTGCATATCGCCCAGACGGGCAGACAGCTGCTCTCCGGCATTGGCATAACGGCAAGCCAATCCGCGCAGGAGAAGAAACGCAGGACGTATCTGGAACAGGCCATTCAATATATGAACGGACGGCTGGACGCCACACTTACCCTGCCTGAACTGGCTAAGCATGTCGGCGTGTCGAAGCAGCATCTGATCTATATCTTCAACGCCGAGACCGGGGTCTCCCCGGTCGAGTATTTCCTGCGGCTCAAAATCCAGCGGGCCGGCCATCTGCTCGATCTTACCGAACTCAGCATTAAGGAGGTCGGCGCTGCCGTAGGGATCAACGACCCCTATTACTTTTCCCGGCTGTTCAAGAGAATCTCCGGCTTCTCTCCTTCCAGCTACCGCCGCATTCCGAAGGGCTGAAGCCGTTGATCTGCTCAAGTCTGCAGGCTGCAAGCACCGCTATAGAAACATCTATCATTTTCGAAAAAGAGTGAACCCGCTCCGCCCCTGCTTCCGCCGCCGCCAGAACCGGTAGCCTCTGCGGACCGCCTCCAGAATCAGACGGGGAACCGGAAATACCCGGCGGGAAGCAACCGGCTGGTACAAACGGTAATAGAGCTGCTTATAATCCTCCCACATGCTGCAGTCATCATCCTTCAGGAAATCCGAGACATCTACAATTAGTCCCCGGCCGTCCCGGAGCATCACATTCTTGGCGTGGATATCATGCGGGCGCAGTCCCCGTGACCTCGCATACTGAAGCGCGTTGTCAATGTCTTCAATAGCTTGTCCGGTAATGAGAATGCCGCGTTGCATAGAATCGTAGAAGGTGACTCCTCCCAGCCTTTTGAGGACCAGAAAATCCGCTCCGGCATAATAGCATTCCGAGAAGGCCGGATGCTGCCCGAGGAGGCGGTACACCTCTGTTTCTTCCTCAATGCCCGGCCTGCCCGGCGCGTAGATCTTCACTGCGTATTCCTCAGCCCCCTGACGGCAGAAGACAGCCGCATAATTTCCGGTTCCGAGTACCTTCCAGGGCTTGGGCACACCGCCTACCTTCACCGGCTCCAGCGGATTCACGCTCTCGATACTAACCTGTCCCAGCAGCTCGCCCGTGATCTGCTCCAGCAGCTTCTCCATCCTTCTCACCCCGCAGTTCAGTTCAGTAATGACTCTATTAAGCTTAGTGTACGCCAAAAAACACTGTTCAGCTAATCTCTGTCTGCAGACACAAGAAAGAACCGGACCATCCCTGCCCGGTTCTTCCTGATGATGCATTCAGCTAAGCCTCACACAGACAGCTCCCAATCTATTACTTGCCTGCCTGATAGGCAGCCAGGAATTCCTTCACCTTGGCCGGATCGGCCTTCAGCTCATTTCCGGTATC
Source organism: Paenibacillus rhizoplanae (assembly GCF_042684125.1). Lineage (NCBI taxonomy): Bacteria > Bacillati > Bacillota > Bacilli > Caryophanales > Paenibacillaceae > Paenibacillus > Paenibacillus rhizoplanae. Next base: position 41,172 of record NZ_JBHUKY010000064.1, read on the forward strand.
CATCAGCGGACTGAGCGTGGAGACGGCTTTGATCTTTTTCCCCTTATAGAAGGCCAGAATCTCATCCTGATTGATGGAGTAGAGTACAGCCTTGCGGAGATCTGTGCTGTTTGCTACATCGCGGTTCTTGGTGTTGAACAGCAGGTAGCTCATCGCGTTGCTCGGAATGCTCTTCAGCTGGAGCTTGCTGTCGCCTTCTACCACATCGTATTTCGTCTCAGGCACGCCATAGTAGACATAGATTTCACCGCTGCGTAGGGCAGACAGAGTGCTATCAGCGTCGGCAATAAAGCGCACGTTAACCTGGTTGATCAGCGCTTCGTTGTCGGTACCTTTTTGATAAGCAGGATTCTTAAGGAAAACTCCTTCATAGTCATTCTTATAGGACAGGATGTAAGGACCGCTGGCATACAGCTTGTTGTCGTATTTGGCGCCTTCCGTTACCGTATTCTGGTCACCGTAAGGGATATCCTTGTTCACATCGAACTTGGCTACATCATACGTGTTGATGCTCTCTACCTGCTTCTTGGAGACAATACCGGCAGATTGATGCGCCAGATAGTTCAGCACCTGCGGAAAAGGCTCTGTCGTCGTCAGCTTGATCACCTGATATTTCCCCTGCTTGTTGTCAGCCTGCTTCTTGTCGCTCACAAGCCCGGAGATCGGCGCTTCCAGGCCTTGCTCCAGCGCTTCTTTAACGGTCCCTTTGCCGCCTGCCTGCTTGATCGAGCCAAGGGCGTCCAGGTCCGTGAATACCTCTACCGTGTTGATATGCTCATGCAAGCTGTAGGTGCGGTGATCCGGCACAGAATCCTTGTTCTTGGCACGGTCCAGGGAGAACACGACATCGTCTCCGCCTACACGCTCACCGGTATCTACAGCTTTTTTGTTGTCGATCTTGGCGAAGTTGATGTCGTCGCGCAGGATGAAATAGTAGTCCTGATTGCCGTCTGCAATACTATAGTTGCGGGACAGCGAAGCGTCGGAAGTGATTTTGTCATCATCGGTCAGATTGACCAGGCGTACATACATATTCGTATTAAGCTGGTTGATCGAGCCGTCATTGCCTTTGATCGGGTCCAGGGACGTCAGGTTGGAGAGCGCCTGAGAGAGAATCAGCGGAGTGGTTGCCCGTTTCGCCGTGTCCACGAAGTCGATATCTTCCCAAGCCAGTGCACGGGATTTGGACAGTCTTACCGAATCGGCTTTAAGCACCTCTTTGTTGACCGCCTGGCTCTTCATAGAGACATACAGCGGAGCAATGCGGGCTTCATCGAAGACCAGGCGCTGCTCGAAATCCTTGTAGGTCTGCAGATATTCTTCCGGCGTTTGCGCGGCTGCTTTATTAATCAGAGCATCCAGCTCGGCATCGGACTGAATACTGTAGTCCCCGCCGGTGGTGAACAGCGATCTCACGGCATAATCGGGATTCCCGGTGACAGTCGTCCAGCCAGAGAGAGACACATCATAGTTGCCTGCATCCTCCTGGGCCTTGAAGCTGGCGTAATCCGGCTGGACATTCAGCTTCACGTTGAACCCATTCTTGGTGAGCTGGTCGCGGACAATGTTCATATCCGACTCATTGCTGCTCATGCCAAGCACTTCAATATTGACAGGTGTACTGTCGCCCGCAGGCGCAGAGGCCGGTGCTTCCGAAGTAGCCGGTTCAGCCGTCTGGCCAGCCGTATTCGATTTGGTTGCTACGGAGCATCCGCTAAGGACCAGGATCAGCGTCAGCAGCAGAGCCAGTGTGGATTTTGTTTTCATTACAGTTTCCTCCCCGGTATCTATCTATTATGTCTCTATGAAAAACGTCAGCTTAAGACGCATTTTCCAAAATTGCGGTTAATCCATCTTGGGATCGAGCGCATCGCGCAGCCCGTCACCGAAGAAGTTGAACGACAGCACCAGCGCAATAATGGCCAGTCCCGGGAAAATCGCCAGATAGGAGTTCGTCTCCAGATACGTGCTGCCCAGCTTGAGAATATTGCCCCATTCCGGGATATGAGGTTCGATCCCCAGACCCAGAAAGCTGAGACTGCTGGTAGAAATGACCGCACCGCCGATGGTCAGTGTGGCCTTAACGATCATGGGAGCCAGTGAATTCGGAACAATATGCTTGAAAATAATCGCTGAATGGCTGGAGCCAAAGGCCCGCGCGGCATCCACGTATTCATAAGTAGAGACCTGAAGCACACTCGCCCGCATGGTCCGGGCATACGTCGGGATGGCTCCGACGCTGAGCGCCAGAATCAGATTGACCGTACTTACGCCGAAGGCGGCGATAATCGCAATCGCCAGCAGGATACCCGGAATGGCATACAGCACATCCAGTGCACGCATGATGATGTTGTCCGTATAACGTCCGTAGTAGCCCGATATCGCTCCCAGAACGCCTCCGAGTATAAGCGGCAGAACCGTGGACATCACCCCGACAATCAGCGAGATCCTTGCGCCGAAAATAATCCGTGTAAACAGGCAGCGTCCGAAATTGTCCGTACCCAGCGGATACGCTAGTGACGGCGGCTGCAAAATCAGTGAATAATTGTTGTCTACCGCCATGCCGTAATCGAAGGTAACATAGCTGCAGACGGAGACGGAGAACAGAAAGGCGACGAACAGCAGACCGAGCATCGCTGTCGTGTTACGGGTCAGCCGCTCCAGCACATCCTCCCACCCGGCTACTGCCGGGTTGTCCCGGTTACGGATGCGGACCAGCAGAATAATACCCAGGGCCAGCGCGAACAGATTACCGGTCAGCGAGGTAAGGAGCAGCGGATAAGCTACCCAGACCATCCTCCGGGGAATCTGGCGGCGGCGTACGAATCTGGCGGTAAGCACGACCACTAGCAGATGGAACGCAGCTACCGCCAGCAGGATGAACATTCCTGTGAGGAAGGTGTCCGCTACGTAAGGCTTGTAGAGGTTCAAGGCCGAGACGGCAATCACCGCTATCTCCGTCAGCAGAGCATATACAGCCAGCGTGTACTCTGGTGATTTGCGCTTCTGGATCAGTTGAAGGGCAGCCGTCACCAGGAACACATTGCCCGTAGCAAGGCTGAGGAGCTGGACATACCCCAAAGCCCTTGTCCCGCTGCGGATCTCTCCCTGTGCGATCAGATCTCTGCGGATCAGCAGCGTAATCAGCACCTGCAACAGCGTGAAGAATCCATAAGCCAGGGTAGCCATTCCTATATAAGGCTTGATGGCCTGACTCTCCCAGTCATAGCTGCTCAGCAGCAGGATCAGTGTTATGATAAGCGACCCCACCCAGGCAAAACCTGCCTGCCGGTAATCCGGAGAGGCCGTGAGTCTAAGCTGTGCTGCACGCCTGTCAGCGTTTGTGTTAACCATGAATGTCACCTGCTATCAGTATTGTTTCATCCGGGACCGGATACGCGGGTCCACAAAAGCGTATAGAATATCGATCAGTGCATTAATTAAGGAAATGGTAATAGCCGTATAGACCACCCCGCCCATAATGGCCGGAATGTCGGGAATAAACTGCTTATCGACGATATAGCTGCCCAGTCCGCTGATGTTGAATACTTTCTCCGTTACGGCCGCCCCGCCCAGCATCGCGCCGAATTGCAGGCCGATGACCGTGACAATCGGGATCAGCGCATTGCGTACCGCGTGCTTAAGCAGCACCTTGCGTTTGCTCAAGCCTTTGGCAGTGGCAGTTATAATGTAATCTTCATGGATAACCTCCAGGGTAGACGCCCGGGTCATCCGGGCAATCGCCGCCGTGAGGCCTGTCCCCAGGACCACCACCGGCATAATGAAGGTCATCCAGTTCCCCGGATTGAACGTCGCCGGAAGCCACTGCAGCTTGATGGAGAAGCCAAGGATGAAGACCAGCCCCTGCCAGAAGCTCGGGATCGACAAGCCGATTAAGGCAATCAGCATGAAGGTATAATCCAACCAGGAATTGGGCTTCGCTGCCGAGATAATCCCGATGGGAATGGCGATCCCCACAGCCATCAGCAGGGAGAACAGCGTCAGCTCCAGCGTAACCGGGAATTTTCGCCCGATGGCTGATACAATCTCTTCGTTCCCCGCAAACGATTTGCCGAGATCGAACATGGCAATCCCCTTCACATTGTCCCATAGCTGCACCAGATAAGACTGATCCAGCCCGTAGACCCTGTTGAATTCGATGATCTGCGCATCGGTAGCCGTCTGGCCGAGAATATTGACCGCAGGATCAAACGGTGAGATATATAATATGGTGAATACAAGCACTGCCACTCCGAAAATAACAAATACCGTCATGACCAATCTTTCAAATATGTATTTGAGATACGGGCTGCTATATAGCCAAATTAACAGATATAGCGGCAGGCCCGGAATGAATGATAACGGTAAAAATAACGGATGCTGCAGCAGTGAGCGAAAGGTACTGATGAAGGTTGATCTGGTAAGTCCCTGCTCCTTCAGCCTGCGGTCTGCCCTTTCGGCAGCCATACACTCGAACCGTTCTCCCGTCAGCTTCTGTGCCTCTGCCTCAATTTCGGTCTCCGTAAGCTGCTCCTTGAAGAATCTGGCCTTGCTCTGCAGCTGCGCTGTGAATTCCGCGTGCAGCTCCTCCTGAAGCCCGGAAGCCAGCAGCTCCTCACGGGTCTCCTGCAGCACGGAAGTATGAACATCCCCGGCCTTACGGGAACGGTGGACGAGCAGTGTGAACAGATTAACAGGCGCGCCGAGGATCAGGGCGAAATAACGATATGAGGCGTTCTGCAGCAGTTTGCTGTAAGAATCACCTATGGCCTCTGCAAAAGGCTGACCCCCACTTTTTGCCGCCTCCATATGACCTGTCCTCCTTCTCTCTAATTTGAATTTGTACTATTCCGATAGATAAGGTATATTTTATTAATAGAGTTGGTTAAAGTCAAGGTATGTTATTTAAAATTATTAGAAAAGTGGCAGGTGGAACCATGGACCCGATTTTGACAGTAAATAATCTGCACATCTCTTTCCAGAGCCATGACGAAGAGCGTGCCGCTGTGCGGGGCGTAAGCTTTGAAGTCTATAAAGGGGAAACGCTAGGGATCGTCGGTGAATCGGGCAGCGGCAAAAGCGTCACCGCCCGCTCCATCATGAGACTGCTGCCTTCCCCGCCCGCACTTATAAAGGATGGGGAGATTGTCTTCCTGGGAGATAACCTGGCGGATAAAACGGAGAAGCAGATGGAGAATATCCGCGGGCAGGAGATCGGTATGATCTTTCAGGACCCGATGAGCTCCCTGAACCCGACCATCCGCATCGGTGAGCAGATCAGCGAGAGTCTGATCAAGCACCGCAAGCTGTCCCGCAGAGCTGCGAAGCAGGAAGCGCTGGAAATGCTGAAGCAGGTCGGCATCCGCGACAGCGAAATGCGCTACCAGCAGTACCCGCATGAATTCTCGGGCGGGATGCGGCAGCGGGTCATGATCGCTATCGCTCTGGTCTGCCAGCCGGCCCTGCTTATTGCAGACGAGCCGACTACCGCACTCGATGTGACGATTCAAGCGCAGATTCTCAATCTGATGAAGCATATGCAGCAGCGTCTGGGCACCTCCATCATTCTGATCACCCATGATCTGGGCGTTGTTGCAGGGATGTGTGACCGTGTAGCGGTTATGAAGGACGGGGAGATTGTGGAGACAGGCCGCACAGAGGACATCTTCGCCCGCCCGCAGCACCCGTATACGCAGCGGCTGCTGAATGCGTTGCCCCGGCTGGATGAGAAGAAGAAGCCCAAGCCGCCCGGTCTGATTATTCAAGGAGAAGGCAATCGGCCGCTGCTGGAGGTCAGATCGCTGAAGCAGCATTTCAATCTGGGCAAGGGCCGGGTGCTGCGCGCGGTCAATGATATCAGCTTCCATATCCGCGAAGGAGAGACGCTCGGCATGGTCGGTGAGTCCGGCAGCGGGAAGTCCACGACCGGACGTTCGATTCTCCGGCTGCATGAGCCGACCGGCGGCGATGTACTGTTCCAGGGCATGGCGGTGAACCGGCTTAATGCCCAGGAGATGAAGATCATGCGGCGCCATATGCAGATGATCTTCCAGGACCCGTATGCATCCTTGAATCCGCGCTTCAAGGTCATGGATATTATAGGTGAGGCATTGGATGTCCACCAGCTTGCCGGCAGCAAGAAGGAGCGAAAAAAGCGGGTCGAGGAGCTGCTGGATCTGGTCGGGCTGGACCCGGCATTCGCCATCCGCTACCCGCATGAATTCTCCGGCGGCCAGCGGCAGCGGATCGGCATCGCCCGCGCGCTGGCCGTTGAGCCGAGGTTCATCGTCTGCGATGAACCGTTGTCAGCGCTGGATATGTCCATCCAGGCGCAGGTAGTGAAGCTGCTGGAGGAGCTGCAGCAGCGGCTCGGCCTGACGTACCTGTTCATTGCCCATGACCTGTCCATGGTCAAGCACATCAGCGACCGGGTGGCCGTCATGTACAATGGCCGGATTGTCGAGCTGGCTGAGAGCGAGGAGCTGTACACTAATCCGCAGCATGAATATACGAAGTCGCTGCTGGCCGCCATCCCCGTGCCCGATCCAAAGATCGAAGCGGCCAAGAAGCGGGTGCTGCTGGAGGAGCAGAGCAGCGGTGTCGATAAATATAACCTCGACCAGTCCAGCCTGGTCGAGATCTCAGAAGGCCACTGGGTCGCTATACCAGCGGGCTGAGAGGCTGAGGGCTGAGGGCTTAAGGATAAAGGCCGAGGATGCAGGACTTCAACGGTAAGAGCAATTAAGGGGCACTTGTGCCCCTCATTTCCGCTCACCGCCCACTTTCAGCCAATTCAGGTGCACTAATGCTCCTCATTTCCGCCTACCGCCCGCTTTCAGCCGATTCAGGTGCACTAATGCTCCTCATTTCCGCCTACCGCCCGCTTTCAGCCAATTCGGGTGCACTTGCTCTTGTGCGCCTCATTTCCATTACTCCCTCAGCTTCCCCACTCCGCCGGTGGACCCGATACCGCTATATTCCTCTACTCGCAAGCCTGTTCACCTACGGAATGAAGCGGTTGCCGCGTTAGGGCTGCGCCAAATGAATGACCTCATGCTCCTCCGCACTTCGGTAGGTCCCGAATACAAGCTCCAGCGTCTTCAGATTATCTTCGCCGCTTGTCTGGAATTCCTCACCGGCATTCAGGCATTCAATGTAGTGAGACTGCAGACGGTAATGGCTCTCTTCAAAATCAAGGCCGTGATCCTCCGAAATCGTAGTCTCCAGCCCGCTGTTATCAATCAGGCTGAGCCTACCGCTGCTGTACAGCTTGATCGTTGCCCGATCACCTTCAATAATCAGCTGTTCCTTATGGTCCGGCAACACAGGCAGCGTGAGCTTGCCCGGCAGATTCTGCCGGGTGGCCCAGCTCATATCCATCAGGCCCATGTAATCCTCGTAGCCTAGAGTAATCAGCCCGGCGTCCTCTCCGGCAATAAACGGGCTGACCTTCCGGGTCTCTGCATACAGCCGCTTAGGCTCCCCGAACAGGAAGCGCCACGTATCATACCAGTGGACCCCCATCTCATAAAACAGCAGCTTCGGCATCTCCCGGAAAAACGGTTGCGGCAGCTCATTCTCCGGGGCAAAGCGCGGTGAATAATAATCCGTGTGAATATAGCGGATCGTCTGAAGCCGTCCTGCCGCTCCCTGATCCAGCAGCTTGCGGATGGCCTGAATCGGCTGCAGCCAGCGCCAGTTCTCTGTAACCATCAGCCGGACGCCCGCAGCACGGGCCGTTTCCACCATCTCACGGGCTTCCTCCATAGAACGGGCAAACGGCTTTTGGCACATGATATGCTTCCCGGCCCGTGCGGCCAGTCCGACCAGCTCAGGATGAGTATCCGGCGCGGTAATAATATCTACTATATCCAGCTCCGCAGAAGACAGCATGTCTTCCAGCGTGGAGTACAGCATGTCCCCCGGAATCCCGTATGCTTCTGCCTTCCTGTGCAGCCTGTCCGAATCCAGGTCGCACAGGCCATGAATTTGAACGCCGGGGATACGCTGCCATGCCTGCAGATGCTTATCCGACCAGTACCCGGCGCCCACAACACCAACCTTCCACATATTATTTCGCCTCCAGGTCATACTCTTCGTGCAGGCGCGTCATTCTCACCGCCATATATGTCCGCCCCGGCAGGTCGATGCGGAAGGTTCCCTGAACGCTGCCTTCCAGCAGTTCTACCGTCATGTTCCAGGTATCCAGCAGTTCCACCTTGTAGCGGAACTCCGGGTTCATCGTGAACTGGCGGAACCCAGGGCGGTTAAACCCGAAATAATACAGATAATATTCATCCTCCACCCCGGCTCTGGGCAGATCCCAATCCGAAGGCAGCGGGTTCAGCCCCTCTGAAGGCCCTTCCTCCAGCACGCGGCGCAGAAAAGCAATCCGCTCAGGGCTCGTGCCATACAGCCGGCCGCCCTTGGCCCACCAGAGCTTATCTTCCGGGTGCAGATAGGTTTCCCCATGTCCGACATACCCTCCACGGACCGCGCCTTCCCAGAAACGGCGGACCATCTCTTCCCCGGTAATATTTCCCCAGCCATGCTCGACATTGCCCTCGTAGGCACATTCATCGATCACGACAGGCTTATTCCAGCGCCGTCTCCATTCATCCGTATGCTCAGAAGTCTTGTACGCATCCACACGCTGAATACTGCAATGCGTAACCCAGGGCTGGTTGAAATCATAGAAGGCAATACCGTTGTGATTAGAGATCAGGTGCCCGTAAGGATCATACGACGTTACAATATGCGCATACCGCTCCCAGTCAGTAAGTTGCTTGTTGCTCATGAAATCATATTCGTTAGCCAGCGACCACCAGATATGGCGATAAGCTGAGAGCCTGGCTACAAGGTACCGGAGATAGCGGTCATCCGCCTCCTTGCCCATATCTGCGAAGCCCCAGCGGTCATACGGGTGGAACAGAATCAGGTCGGCCTCGACGCCCAGCTCCCCAAGATCTGCAATCCGCTCCTCCAGATGCCGGAAGAACGCCGGACTGAACCGGCTGTAATCCCAGCCTTCCTCCACCGAGCCTTCATAGGGATAATATTCCGGTTCATTCTCGTTATAGGAGTAGGATTTCGGGAACACGCACATTCTTATTTTGTTAAAAGAACACGCTTTCAGCGTATCCAGCGTCTGGCGCTCCATCTCATCCCCCTGATGGGTCCAGGCGTAGCAGGTCGTGCCGACAGGAAGATAAGGCGTTCCGTCCGCATAGGCAAAATGAAAGGTATTCCGCACCCGGACCGGACCATGATTCCCGACCGCAGCAGCCGTGCATTCCAGTTCCCCTTCAAGCTCATGCAGCGCAGGCTCATTGCTGCTGGTCCGGAACGTCCACTTCCCCTGATGCTCTGGCATGAAGCGGATGCGATATACCCCGTCTCCATCATAGAAGCCCAGAACAAGAACCGAACGTTCTCCCATCGAAAATTCCGCCTGCAGCGCTACCTCCGTAAACGGATTGCCCCCGGCAGGACCTCCTTGCAGTACAATTTCACATACGCCCCACTGTGAAGTCTGGTCAGGCACCGATACGGAGACCCTCCCCTGGAATGCTTCAGCCTGCCCTGCTTCCTTCGGATTAGCCATAAGTCCTGCTCCCTTCTGTATGAATCCTAAGATATACAAATAGCAACATCAAACTAAACAACAACTAAACAAAACTAATATCACTAACTATAAATTTATTATAAAGCAATCCTACAACACCTTCATGCCATCGTCAACGTTCTTATTCAAGCTAAAAACCAGCTTATTCAACTATTGTATTAACCTCGATTATATGCCAAATTCACTAAACATAACTAAACAAAAATACAAATTACGCTTCATTGCTAAAATTAGCGCCTTCCCTTACACTAAACATACTTAAGCTACGATGCTGAATGGAGGTCTTGTCATTGAATATGGAGGAGCTTGCCCGGCTGGCCGGGGTCTCCAAAGGGGCCGTCTCGCTGGCGCTGAACGGAAAGCCGGGGGTCGGGCCGGAGACACGCGGGCGAATCCTGCGCCTGGCGGAGACCTACGGATACACCGGCAGGGGAAGAGCAGCGGCCGCCGAAGCGAACGCCACCACCCTGCGGTTCCTGGTGTTCACCAATGCCGGGCTGGTTCATGAGGAGTACTATCAGCAGCCCTTCTTCCGGGAGCTGATTCATCATATCGAGGAACGCTGCCGGATGGGGGGCTACAGTCTGATGTTCTCCGCGCTTGAAGAGAAGAACTATGAGCAGGGCATTCAATCAGTGATGGAGGAGCCCACCAGCGGCGTGATTCTGCTCGGGACCAGCCTGGATGCGGCCAGAATAGCCGATATTGCGGACAAGCTGCCCGGCTTGATCGTGCTGGACACCTGCTTCGATGCGCTGCCTGTCCATTTTGTCGAGATCAACAATTATATGGGGGCTTATCAGGCAGGCACCTATCTGACCGGCCACGGGCACCGGAGGATCGGTTATATCGCATCCGAGGAGCGGATTCATAACTTCGGGGAACGGCAGCGCGGGTTCATGGACGCCATGGCGGAGGCGCGGGTGGAGATTCCCGGGAGCAGCCTGCTGGCGGTGCCGCCGACCTTATTTTCCTCACAGGGGCCGTTACGGGACAAGCTGCAGCGGCTGAAGGACAGCGGACAGCCTTTCCCCACCGCCTTCTTCTGTGAATGTGACTACATCGCCATCAGCGCGATCAAGGCACTCGGCGAGCTGGGCTTCTCCATCCCGGAGGATGTATCCGTCATCGGCTTCGATAATATCAATGAATCGCAGATTGTAGCCCCGGAGCTGACCACGGTACATGTGGAGAAAGAACGGATGGCCGCATGGGCAGTCGATCTGTTCACCGCTTCTCTTCACCGGCAGCCCGCAGTCAGCACCAAGGTCAAAGTCGACACCCTCTTTATCGAGAGAGCTTCCTGCCGGAGGCTCGAACCCTCTGCGGATTAGTCAGCTACATTCACAGCCTATTTGCAAAAAAACAGGAGCCAGCCCTAACCGCCTGATCGCGGCTGAGGGGTTGGCTCCTGTTCCTATTCCATGGCCCTATTCTAGGGTCCTGTCCTATCCGTCCGGCTCTATTCGTCCTGCTCTATTTGTCCAGCCAGGTACGCATCATTGATAACAGTTGTCCGCTGTTCACCGGCTTGGTAATATAATCCGAGCAGCCTGCTTCCAGGCACAGCTCCCGGTCCCCCTTCATCGCCTTGGCTGTAAGCGCTAGTATCGGGAGGTCCCCCCATTCCGGCTTCTCCCGGATCGCCCGGGTTGTCTCATAGCCGTCCATTCCCGGCATCATGATGTCCATCAGGACAATCCCGATATCCGGCGTCTGCTCCAGCAGCGTGATTGCATCCTGGCCATTCTCCGCAGGGATCACCTTCATCTGATGACGCTCCAGAATGGAGGTAAGCGCAAAGATGTTGCGGATATCATCATCCACGACAAGCACCTTTTTATACTCGATCATCTCATCCGATTGATACAGCTTCACCAGCTTGTCTCTGGAGAGCGGCGGCAGATTCTCTGCCTTGCGGTGCAGGGCGAGGGTGGATTCATCAATCAGCTGGGCATCTGATTTCACCTCTTTGAGCACCGCCATCTTCGCCAGCTCATCCCATTCGGTTTCTTCCTCCGGCGTCAGCTTCCGGTTCATCTGCACCAGAACGGGGATTCTTTTGTTCCTGGCGTTCTTGTACATCTCCCGCAGGAAACGGATCAGATTCATGTCCGCCAGGCTGCTATCCAGCACGATCGCATCGAACGTCTTGCTGTTCAACTGGTTCAAGGCTTTGCGCCCGGTCTCTACGGCGGTGAGCGTAAGATCCGGGTTGTCCAGCAGCTCGGCTATATGCTTGCGCTCCTGTTCATCCTGGACGGCAACCAGCAGATTAGCCGTGGCATGATCCGCGAACCTGTTCAACCGGTCCAGCGCATTCTCCAGCTCCTCATTGGTCACGGGCTTACGGAAGTAATCGTAAGCACCCTTCTGCAGCAGCAGCACCTCGTCTTCATCCACAGTCATCACGCAGACCGGAATATGCCGCACCCCGATATCGTTCTTGAGCTGCTGAAGCACCAGCCAGCCGTCCGTATCTCCGCCAAGATGCAGATCCAGCGTGATGGCCGCCGGCTGGTATTTCTGAACCAGCTCCAGGACATCCCAGCCGCTGGTGGCGATAACCGCTTTGATCCCTTTTTTGTGGAGCATCCCCAGAATGATCTCATTGAACTTCTGGTCATCCTCAACGATCAGGAACACCCGGTCTCCCGGTTCAATCCCATCGCGGTCATCCAAGAAAGGCTCCTCTTCCGGCTTGACAAGGCTGCTTCTGCGTTTGGCCGGGGTGATATCAATGACCTCGGGGACATGAGTCTGCGGGAGCACCGGCTCTGTGAATTCCGCTTCCGTTGGCAGGTACAGATTAAATACGCTCCCTTTGCCCACTTCGCTGTACAGGGTAATCTCTCCGCCCAGCATCTCGGCAATCTCGCGGGAGATGGCAAGCCCCAGGCCCGTTCCCCCGTATTCCCGGTTCGTGCTGCCGTCCGCCTGCTGGAAGGCTTCGAAGATAATCTGCTGCTTCTCCTGCGGAATGCCGATCCCTGTATCGCTTACGGAGAAACAGATCACCGTTCTGGCCCGCTTCAGCGACTCATTGTCCGGGTGCCAGCCATCCTCTGCCTTGCGGATCTGAAGCATAATCTGCCCCTGCTCCGTGAACTTGAAGGCGTTCGAGAGCAGGTTCTTCAGTATTTGCTGCAGCCGCTTGGAATCCGTGGCGATGCTGGCCGGTACACCGGGATCAACGCTGATCCGGTAGTCGAGCTTCTTGGCATCCACCATATGGCGGAAGGTGCGGTCCAGTCCGCCTGTCAGCTCTGCCAGAGAGACCTCGCTGAAGTCCGGCGTGATCGTGCCGGATTCGATTTTGGACAGATCCAGGATATCATTGATCAGGTGCAGCAATTCAAGTCCCGAATCCTGAATCGTCTTCGCGAACTTCACCTGAAGCTCATGCAGATTCTCATCCGGGTTCTCGGCCAGCTGTTCTGCCAGAAGCAGCAGGGAATTCAGCGGGGTCCGCAGCTCATGGGACATGTTGGCCAGGAATTCAGACTTATATTTGGAAGTCAGGGCAAGCTGCTCCGCCTTCTCCTCCAGGTAACGCTTGGCAACCTCTACCTCGTGGTTCTTGCTCTCCACTTCCGCCTTCTGCAGTACCAGCAGCTTCGCCTTATCCTCCAGCTCGTCATTCGTGCTCCGCAGCTCCAGCTGCTGCTTCTGCAGCTCCTCGGTAAGCGACTGGGACTGAATCAGCAGCTCCTCCGTACGCTGGTTCGCCTGCATCGTGTTGATTACACTGCCGATGGATTCAGTAAGCTGATCCAGGAAAGCGATGTCGATATCGCTGTAAGGCCGGAAGGTCGCCAGCTCCAGAATCGCCAGCACCTGATCCTCGAAGATAATCGGCAGCAGAATGATATTGAGCGGCGTTGCTTCGCCCAGTGCGGACGAGATCATCACATAGTCACCCGGAACATTGGTCAGCAGAATCCGCTGCTTCTCAATCAGGCACTGGCCGACCAGCCCCTGCCCCGCCCGGAATTCATTCGCCAGATGCTTGCGGTTCTGATACGCATAGCTGGCGAACAGCTTCAAGACCGCTTCCCCGCCGGAGGGTTCATTAATATAGAAGACGCCATGCTGCATCGATACCAGCGGAGCCAGCTCGGACAGGATCATCCGGCTGACTGCATACAGATCGCGCTGCCCCTGGAGCATCCGCGAGAACTTGGCCAGATTGGTCTTCAACCAGTCCTGCTCGGTGTTGATGCGGGTCGTCTCCTTCAGATTACGGATCATCTCGTTGATGTTATCCTTGAGCGTGGCAACCTCCCCGGAGGCGGACACATCAATCGCCCGTGACAGATCGCCGTTAGTCACTGCTGTCGCCACATTGGTGATGGCCCGTACCTGTGTGGTCAGCGTACTCGCCATGTAATTGACGTTGTCGGTCAGATCACGCCAGGTACCCGCAGCCCCCGGCACACTGGCCTGTCCGCCCAGCTTACCTTCGGCTCCAACCTCGCGTGCCACAGTAGTTACCTGATCAGCGAAGGTAGCCAGCGTCTCGATCATGTTATTGATCGTATCCGTCAATTCGGCAATCTCGCCCTTGGCCTCGACCGTCAGCTTCTGCTTCAGGTTACCGTTCGCCACCGCCGTCACAACCTTGGCGATGCCCCGCACTTGATCGGTCAGATTGGTCGCCATGATATTCACGTTGTCGGTCAGATCTTTCCAGATGCCCCCGACACCGCGCACCTGGGCCTGTCCGCCCAGCTTGCCGTCCGTGCCGACCTCGCTCGCTACACGCGTCACCTCGGAGGCGAACGAATTCAGCTGATCCACCATCGTGTTGATCGTGTTCTTCAGCTCAAGCAATTCGCCTTTGACATCCACCGTAATCTTCTTGGACAGATCCCCGTTCGCTACCGCCGTGGTTACACCGGCAATATTGCGCATCTGAATCGTCAGGTTGCTCGCCATGAAGTTCACCGTATCGGTCAGATCCTTCCAGGTGCCGGAGACATCCTTCACCTCGGCCTGCGCGCCCAGCTTGCCGTCCGTACCCACCTCGCGCGCTACACGCGTCACCTCGGAGGCGAAGATCGAGAGCTGGTCCACCATCGTGTTGATCGTATTTTTCAGCTCAAGAATCTCGCCCTTGACGTCTACGGTAATCTTCTTGGACAGGTCGCCCTTGGCTACCGCCGTGGTCACATCTGCAATATTGCGCACCTGATCCGTCAGATTGCGGGCCATGTTATTTACGCCTTCGGTCAAGTCCTTCCAGGTGCCGCCGACTCCCTTCACCTGCGCCTGTCCGCCCAGCTTACCGTCTGTACCTACCTCGCGCGCTACACGTGTAACCTCGGAAGAGAACATGGAGAGCTGGTCCACCATCGTATTGATCGTGTTCTTCAGCTCCAGGATTTCACCTTGCACATCCGCAGTGATTTTCTTGGACAGATCCCCGTTCGCCACCGCTGTCGTTACGACCGCGATATTGCGCACCTGATTCGTCAGGTTGGACGCCATATAGTTCACGCTCTCGGTCAAATCGCGCCACGTTCCGGCTACGCCCTTCACCTGCGCCTGTCCGCCCAGCATGCCTTCAGTGCCGACCTCGCGCGCCACGCGCGTCACCTCGGAGGCGAAGATCGACAGCTGCTCCACCATGGTGTTAATGGTGTTCTTCAGCTCCAGAATCTCCCCCGTCGCATTCACGGTAATTTGCTTGGACAGATCCCCTTTGGCCACCGCTGTCGTCACTTCGGCAATATTGCGCACCTGATCCGTCAGCGTGCCGGCCATGAAGTTCACGCTATCGGTCAGATCCTTCCAGGTCCCGGAGACGCCCTTCACATCGGCCTGCCCGCCGAGAATCCCTTCTGTAGATACCTCGCGCGCCACGCGCGTGACCTCGGAGGCGAAGTTGCTGAGCTGGTCCACCATGATGTTAATAGTGCTCTTGAGCTCCAGAATCTCGCCCTTCGCATCGACGGTAATCGTCTTTGACAAGTCGCCCTTGGCTACCGCCGTGGTCACTTCCGCGATATTGCGCACCTGATTCGTTAAGTTGGACGCCATATAATTGACGCTCTCGGTCAAATCCCGCCAGGTGCCGGACACGCCCTTGACGTCCGCCTGCCCGCCGAGAATCCCTTCCGTACCCACCTCACGCGCCATCCGGGTCACCTCGGAAGCAAAGGTCGATAACTGATCTACCATCGTATTGATCGTGTTCTTCAGCTCCAGAATTTCACCCTGCACATCGGCCGTAATCTTCTTCGACAGATCGCCGTTGGCAACCGCCGTAGTCACCACCGCGATGTTCCGCACCTGATTGGTCAGGTTGGACGCCATGTAGTTCACGCTCTCGGTCAAATCCCGCCAGGTGCCGGAGACATCCTTCACATCAGCTTGTCCGCCGAGCTTGCCTTCGGTCCCGACCTCACGCGCCACCCGGGTCACCTCAGAAGCGAACATGGAGAGCTGATCCACCATCGTGTTGATCGTATTCTTCAGCTCCATGATTTCGCCACGCGCATTGACCGTAATCTGCTTCGACAGATCGCCGTTCGCTACGGCTGTAGTCACTGCCGCGATATTGCGCACCTGATCCGTAAGATTCGTCGCCATATAATTGACGCTGTCGGTCAGATCCTTCCAGGTGCCGGAGACCCCTTTCACATCAGCCTGTCCGCCCAAAATACCCTCGGTACCCACCTCACGCGCTACGCGTGTAACCTCAGAGGCGAACGTGCTGAGCTGATTCACCATCATATTAATATTGCTTGCCGTTCGCTGGAACTCGCCGGTAAGCGGCCGTCCTTCAATCGCCAGCTCCACCTGCTGGGACAGATCGCCCTTGGCTACGGCGTTAATGACCCGGACCATCTCGCTGGTCGGCTGAATCAGATCAATCACCAGGCCGTTCAAGGAATCGGTAACCATCTCCCAGGACCCGCCCAGATTCTTCTGCACGAACCGTCTGGACAGGTTTCCTTCCTTGCCGACCACTCTCGCCACCGTCTGGACCTCGTTTACCAGGCTCTCCTGAATGTCCATAATCTCGTTGAACGTATCCGCTACCTTACCGGCGATCCCCGTCCGGTCATAAGGCATTCTGTGGGAGAAATTGCCCTTCTTCATCGCCATCAAGGCGCTCAGCAGTTCACCGGCGTCTATTCCATCGCCATGGTTTTCTTTGATTTGGTTGTCATCGCTCATAGTATCAACCCTGCCCCTTATTCAGCACGTATTTTTGCTCTCCAATCCAAGATGCTCACAAACGACAATTGTAAAAACAAACGTAGCCCCAGGTTCATTCGACGGCTCTACCCGGATGCTTCCGCCCATCAGCTCCACCAGAGCTTTGCTGATCGATAAGCCAAGCCCCGTGCCTTCGAATCTGCGTGTGGTAGAGGCGTCAAGCTGGGAGAAGGGCTGGAACAGCTCGCCGATTTTATCCGGGGGAATTCCGATTCCTGTGTCTCTGATTGTGAATTCAAGCGTAAGCTTATCCGCCGCTTCCCCCAGCTTGTTAACCATTATGTATACACTGCCTGCATGGGTGAATTTCACTGCGTTGCCTACCAGATTATTCAGCACCTGGCGGAGGCGGTTCACATCTCCCGACAGATAGGGCGGCACGGCGGGGTCAATCATCACCACCATATCAAGCTTCCGCTCACGGGTCCTAGCGGTGAACAGGGCAACCGTCTCGCTCAGGCAGTCTTGCAGCGAGAACGGCGCCTCTTCCACCTCCAGCTTGCCGGATTCAAGCTTGGAATAATCGAGGATCGGATTGATCACCGACAGAAGGGCATTGCTGCTCGTGTGGATAATTCCCGCCATCTCACAATATTCCTCCGGCAGATCCGAAGCCAGCAGCAGATCAGACATTCCGATGATCCCGTTCAGCGGCGTGCGGATTTCATGGCTCATCATGGCCAGGAATTCCGATTTCACCTTGGAGGCAATTTCTGCGGCTTCCTTCGCTTCCCTCAGCTCCTGATTCGTCTTCTCCAGCTGCCGGGCCTGCTGCTTCAGCATCTCACTCTGGAGCTGCAGCGTCTTATTCGCTTCATACATGCTGACGTAACCCTCAATCTTGGACTTGAACAGCTGTGGGACGAGGGGCTTCGTCATGTAATCCATAGCGCCGACGGAATAGCCAGCGAAGATATCCTCCATGGTAGTGCTGTTAGCGGTCATGAAAATAATCGGCACGAAATTGTTCTTCTCCCGCGTGCGGATGAGGCGGGCCGTCTCCAGCCCGTCCATTCCCGGCATTTGCACATCCATTACAATGACCGCAAATTCCTCTTCCAGCAAACAGCGCAAAGCCTCAATCCCGGAATAGGCCCGAAATAACCGGTAAGACTCTCCGCTAAGCACGGCCTCAATGGCAAGCAGGTTTTCGGGATGATCGTCTACGAGCAGGATGTTGATTGGATAATCCATGAGGACCTCACTTTCCAACCTGTGGCTTGCTTACGTTTATATTTCGAAAATATAGCTTATATACCCAAAATTTCAAATCCCGAAACCCGGTCATTCTTATAGCGAACTTCCCCTGAGCGCAGATAATCAAAAGAGCAGCGGGGTCTGGTCTGACCTCACTGCTCCGTTCGGATAACGCTTATGTATGTTGTAATTCATGAAGCAAAGGCAGCGTAATCTCAACTATTGTTCCCACCGGCTGGTTACTCTTGAACTGGAGAGTCCCCTTATGATTATGGATAATTTTCTTACTAATCATAACACCTAGTCCATTCCCTCCCGATTTGGTCGTGAAGAACGGAGCACCGATCTGGTGCAGAAGCTCTGCCGGTATGCCCGGCCCGGTGTCGATGATGCGAATAATGGCTGCATTCTCCTCAAGCTTCAGCTCCAGGGTAATTTCTGCTCCGTGCGGGCTTGCTTCTATCGCATTTTTCAGCACATTGATAAAAACCTGCTTCAGCTTGTTAACTGCGCACCGAATGAGCAGGCTGTCGAGATCCGAGTGCATTACAATCTCGTTGTCTGTCATATGCGCCTGGGCATTCAGCAGCACAACTACCTGTCCGAGCAGCCCGGCCAGATTACAGTCTGCCAGTTCGGACGGCATTTCCTTGCCCAGCAGCAACAGTTCACCAATTATTGAATTGATCCGGTCCACCTCTGACAGGATGATCTCGTGCAGCTCCCTGTTCATCTTAGAGCGGGAATACAACAGCTGGACGAACCCGCGGATGCTGGTCAGCGGATTACGAATTTCATGGGCGATGCCTGCAGACAGCTCACCGATCATAGACAGACTCTCGTTGTATCTCAGGAACTCTTCTGTTTTTTTTCGTTCAGTCATGTCGCGGGTAATCGAGATTATCATCTGGCGGCCATTCAGCCTGAACGGCTTCGCACTGATCTCCACCGGTATTTCCCTTCCGTCCTTCGTGACCTGAACCCATTCGACGAACCTTCCTTCTCCGCTGAGAATGGACCCGAACGTCTTATCCACCTCTCTCACCAGTGCTTCTGCGGTAACAGTACGGGGGGTCTTGTCCAGCAGCTCGTGACGTGTATAGCCCAGCATACGGCAGCCAGCTTCGTTCACATCCAGGAACTTCGAGGGCTTGCCCTCCTCATCCTGTTCATAAATGAAAATAGGATCATTCGCCTCATTAAATAGCTTATAATATTTCAGCTCTGAGAACTTGATCTCCGTTACATCCCTTAATGCACATACATAAGCCGTAATGCATCCTTCCAGATCTTTTACTGGGGATATCGTTATTTTGACACTGATCAACTCCCCGTCCCGCTTAATCCGGAAGGTATCGAGGACAAACAGACGCTTTCCCTGATTGATGAAGATATACATCTGATTCAGCTCGTCCCTAAGCTCCCGCGGAACATGGGGGAAATCATGGAGGTTCAATTCCTCCGTTGTCCAGCCGTACAGCTCAACGAAGCTGGAATTGGCGTAGCTCACCTTGTTGTCCATACCCAGAATGTACATCGGGTCCGGGCTGTGCTCGGCAAAAGAATACAGTGAATAATGCATCATCTGATGAACTGAGAAACAACTCATATAGCAGCTCCCGCAGCCAGTTTGTTTTTCATTCCATGGTAGCACTTTGCCCGTAACTTATCTGTGACAAAAGCGGCTCAGCTCTGCTGGTAATTCACCGCTGTAATCAGGCAATCCCCGCATAGAAAAGCATAATAGATTCCCTCGCTGTCTTCCGCCTGCTCCATATCCATCTGTGCGGTAAAGGTCATCGTCTGCGAGCAGCAGGGACATGCCGGATAATCCGTATCCTGAATCCAGGCTGGATGTCCCCCGATCTGCGATGCCGGCGCCTCAAGCGTCCAATGCGCACTTTCATAAGTGCCTGCAGGCTGTTCCGATAATTGCATCACATGCCATACGGGGGACGCTTGCCCTCCGTTATTGTCAGGCAGATATTCAGGAACAGTGTTATATGGACTCCATGAATAACCGCCTTCCAGATCAACGTTCATGAACACGGTGCCGTAGCAATTACAGTGCATACAGGCGGCAATCCTTAGACGCTTGCCGGGCAGCTTCATGAATTGAAGCAAAGGATGCTGCAAATCGTAATCGAATAAGACGGTCAATTCGCCGCCGCACCACGGACAGGACGCCGCCCCTGTCTGGAGCGCTGTCACCGCCGCAGGAGTGCGGGGAGCTTCCGCAATTTCTTCCTTATATACTTTGAATGGATAACACTCCGGGTGTATAAGCAGTCTCTTGCCGCCATCAGCATCAAGCTCCCAGCCCGCTTCACGGGCATACATCTCGGGAGATATATATAACGCCGACGTCCACACCGGCGGGGACTGCCGCCATGCCGCAAACAGCCTGACCACTTCTTCATCACCAATCCAGGCCAGTGCCAGCAGCAGGTGATTCCGGTTCACCTGATCAGTCTCCACCTGAGCAATGAGCCGATCCCGGATCACCGCGTCCGCATCCTTGTAGAGAATCGCCGGATAATAATTCTCTGTGCGGAGGAAGCTTTCGAGGCCCGGCCCGAGCCGTGTATCTGTGTAACAGACAAGGGACAACAGAATCGTCTCAGCCTGGTCAACCTCCTCTTCTTCCAATAATTGAACTGCGTAGCTCTCCATTCGCTCCCGTTCTTCCACGGTCAGCTCATGATACAGCTCCTGCTCAGTTTGGGGGTAGGGCACTTCCCGGATAAGCGGATCAGGCTTCTGCGGGCTGTGCATGATTGTCAGAATTTCAACCCGATCTTCCACACCTGCATATCTATTGATCTCTTTCCGGTTCTGCTCAATATAAGCCTGTCTCTCTTCTGCAAGCTTCCGCTGCTGGCAGGGCATACAGATACCCCCGGTCTTCAGTGCGGTTGCAGGAAGAATGCTTCCCGTGCAGCCCGGGGTCTGACAAGGCAGACGTTCGCTCATATGTTCTCTCTCCCTTCGTGATCAGTACGCAGACTATGATTTTATTAACATTATAAGATAGCGGACTTCCGGGATGCCAGCAGACGGATTCCGCCCTGGCCCTTGACTGTTCGCCCGCCATCTAAGATAATAACAACCTCTGCCGTATATCATGCAGGACAAGACTAACATTGACAGGAAAAGGGGCGGTCGTTATCAACTGGTTAAATGATCTCTACAAATTACAGAAGCAGGAGCCGGCCAAAAACGCCGAGCCTGCCCTGGTCAATGCCATCTTCCGCATGTATGACCGGTTCAAACGGCTTGGTCTCACCGAACGGCTCGGCCAGCAGGATATGTCGCTGGATATTGCCGACGCTTATGTCCATGGCCGAAATGCCATGATTGAAGCCGGAGTCGGTATCGGCAAATCCTTCGCCTACCTGATTCCCGGCCTGCTCATCAACCAGCTCTCCCGGCAGCCGGTCATTATCGCCACCTCGTCCATCCAGCTCTCTGAACAGATCCATAAGGATCTGCGGTTCATCGGCAGCCGGCTCGGCTTCTCCATGGTCCGCTCTGTAGTCGGCAAGGGCATGGGGCAATATGCATGCCGGTACCGGGCAGCGGACCTGTTCCCGTCCGGGGAGTCCGGCTCCCCGCTCACGGTAATGGCAGAACGTATCCTGAATGCAGAAATCAACGAACGGGCAGATCTGAAGGGCGGAGTCAGTGATGCCTTATGGTCTAACGTGTGTGTGACAGATTGCAAGTTCGAGCACTGCCACTACAAGCATACCTGCGCCTTCTACGACATGCGGGCCAAGATCAACGCCGGCCCGGGCGAGATGGATATCATCATCGTGAACCAGGACCTGCTGATCCGTGACCTGATCAAGAAAAAGGAAGGGACCAAGGGCCTGATCACAGAGCGGCCTGCGCTGATTATAATCGATGAAGCGCATAATCTTGAGGCCAAGGTCCGGGATGCCCAGACGATTGAATTCACCTTCCGGGGGATCTCACGGGTGCTGGAGGATGCCATGCAGCTGCTGTACAAGCAATCCGCAGACCGCAGCCTGATGAAGTCCTTCCAGTTCGTCCGGCGCTGTGCCAAAGAGCTGTTCAGACAGATAGAAGCAGACCTGCTGCACACCGCCAAGCAGGACACTGACCGGATTAAAGTATCGGAGATTACGGGCGTCCCGCTAGAGCAGGCCGTGCAAATTCTGCAAGAGTTCCGCCTCAGTCTCTCGGTCCTGACTTCCCGGCATGAGCGGGAGATCGATAATACCTTCGAAGCGGTTAACGGAATGATTGACCTCTTTCAGGTGCTTGCCGGGACGGAGGGTAACTATCTGCTCTGGGCAAGCCAGCCCCGGGGAGAAGCTACCGTCAGTATCTGCCCCAAGGGGATTAGCCAATTCCTGAAATACAGTCTTTTTAGCGGCAAGACCTCTGTCATCCTGACCTCCGCAACCCTCAGCCAGTCCGGCGACACGCTGGAGAAGCAATACGCTTATCTGTCCCGTTCGCTGGGCTACAGAGGGGAGTATATGGAGCGTCAGGCTTCACCGTTCGATTATGACAACCATACGATGATGTATATTGCCAAGGACGTCCCTTACTATAACCACAACAACCGGGAAGCTTATCTGGAAGCGGCATATAAGGAGCTGCTGCGGCTATGCAATGTAACGGACGGGCGGACGCTGGTGCTTTTTTCGGCCAAAGAGGATATGAAGTACATTCACAAAAAGCTGAGCGCAGAGAAGCTGAAGTGGGCGCTGCATATGCAGCGGGAAGGCTCGTCCCAGGACGGGGTGATCGCTGAGTTCCGGGCGAGCAAGGGCCTGCTGCTGAGTACCGGCGTGTTCTGGGAAGGCGTGAATATCGAGGGTGCAGATCTGTCGCATCTGATCGTCTTCCGGCTGCCGTTCCCGGTTCCGGCCGATCCCGTCTACGAATACAAGGCTGCGCAGGTGGCGAATCCGCTCATGGAGGTCTACGTACCGGACATGCTGCTCCGCCTGCGGCAAGGCACCGGGCGCCTGATCCGCAGCGAGACAGACCTCGGTGTACTCAGCATCCTGGATTCCCGCCTGTCGGCCGGAGCCCGCAACCCGTACCGGGAACAAGTCCTTGCCGCCCTGCCGTTCACCAAGGTGACGGAGGATTTCGGGGTGCTGGAGAAGTTTGTGCGTGCGAAGGGGATTCAGCGGGGTTGAGTCAGACGCGGGCGACGGGCGGGGAATCGGCGGGGTTGTGATGGACGCAGGCGGAATATCACCCTTAAGTATGCGCCTATTGTACTTTGTACATTAGATCGAGCTATAAAACTACCTTTCTAGCCATTCTACTGTATTATGTACAGCAGAATTTAGAGATTTTGCCCATATTGGGCCCTTCTCCAGCATTCTACTGTACTAAATACAATAGAGACTGTTTTTAGAGGTGTTTTATGAATTTCTATTGCACATAGTGCAATCACCACTGGACTACCCGCTCCATTTCTTCACTAGCCAGCCCACTTCCAGCCGATCCAAAGGGATTTCCCCTTTCATTTCAGCTCCCAGCCAGTCAGCCTGCTTTCCGTGCCAGCCAGCCCCCTACCCGCCAGCCTCAATCTGCCCGGATCACCACTTCATCAGCTTCCGGATTTCGGACGTCAGTCTGTCTGCTGCTTTGCGGTGGGTCACCCGGGAAGGGTGGAAGTCAACGGCGTAGCCGTCCTCTTCGCGCTGCACCTCGAATTTCATCACCGAGATTCTGCTGTCGCCGGTTTCCCGGGCATAGCGGTCCACCGTCTGCTCCAGGACAGGATACAGCCTGTCCCCCATGATCCCGAGCGTACATAGTATGGTCGAATCGGGATTATTACGCCTGACTTTTTGAAGAAAAGCAACATAGTTCTCTGCATAATCCGCCTGCTTGGCGGGGTCATCCTTGGTATAAGAATCGTCGTTGGTCCCCAGATTAATGACGATCAGCTCCGGCGTGAATCTGCTGAAATCCCAAGCTATCTCCTGAGGCAGCAGACTGCCGCCGAACCTCCCTTCAGACTTACCTACCTTCCCGTAGTAATCGGGCAGAAGATGCGTGGTCAGCTTCTGATCGTTTTCTGTATAGCCGGTAATAATGCCATATCCGCTGTAACACACCATACTGTACTCCGCACCAAGCTGCTCTGCGCTCAGGTAGGCATAAGCCTTCGTTACATCTTCTGTAGCCGTAGAAAAAGTATGCAGTGCCTCTTCATCATCAACGCCATACCCGCAGGTAATGGAATCGCCGATGAATTCAATCGTATGCTGCGGAGATGGAGTCGGCTTAATGCCTTCCTCAGCCTGCACCGCGATCTCTGCAATGCCAACCGTTGACATGGCTGCTTCAGACAGCTTCGTAATTCTTACAGTAATCTCTTGCTCGGTGTCGCTTTCGAACACTGTATACGTTTTGCGTAGCTGATCCACCTGATCGTCTATCACCTGCTGGCCGTTAACACTGATTCCAATCCGGGCCAGATTGTTGCAGGTTGCAGCGATATCATCGCCTTGCAGAGTGATCCGGGCCGCCCGGCCGTAGAATGAGAATTCCACCCCGCTCCCCGAAAGAGCCAGCCACAGCACCTCCCCCATCCAGTGGGTCCGTCCGATCAGTCTGACATGATTAGCTGCCGGTTGGTACGTTTGCATCTGGGACATTCCATAACCTTCCTTCTATCGTTTCTATTCGTAACAGTAGCAAAGGCGCTTTATATTTTCAATGATATGTTAAGATATTAAGTACTTGTCAAGTGGAAACATATAAATTCTATATTTTGAAAAAAGGAGGATATCCATGGACATCCCCAGAGGCACCTACGGGTTTCGTTTTGCCGAAGATAAGGAGCTGCAGCTGTGCGTGTTATTTGCGGCCGGTTATGATTCCATCTCCGATCCCGCTTACCGCTGGGACGGCCTGGAGCGCAATGACGGCCCGCTCCTGCTGTTCCAGTACACCCTCTCCGGCGAAGGCGTGTTCGAGTCGGAGAACCGGACTTACCGGGTCACGGCCGGACAGGCTATACTGGCGGAAATCCCCGGCTCCCACCGCTATTACTACCCGGCGGATGCGGCGCAGCCCTGGGAGTTCCTGTTCCTGTTGTTCCGCCCTGCCCTGATTCTGCCCCATTGGCGTAAGTTCCTGCGTGAAGCGGGGGAAGTGCCCCGGTTGCCCGCAGACTGTGCACCCGTCCGGCTGGCGCGGATGATTGTGGCGGATGCCGGGGCAGGAAGAATATCCGATCCGCTAATTGCCTCGTCCAGCGTCTATCAATTCGTGACGGAACTAACCCGAATACAGGCAGCTACCCTGCGGGACAGGGACAACTGGTCAGAGAATATCAGGCGCGCCGCCGAATTCATCGAGCAGCATTACTCACAGATGATCAGCATCGACCAGTTATCGGAGCATGTCTCTCTATCCAAATATCATCTGATCCGGCGCTTCTCGGCCAGCACGGGACTGACGCCCGGCGCTTATCTGACCCGGGTGCGGACAGAGAAGGCTATGGAGCTGCTCCGGGGGACAGGCTTAAGCATCGAAGCCATCGCTGCACAGATCGGCTACTCCAGCGGGAGTTACTTCATTAAGGCATTCCGCAGCCTGACCGGACTGACGCCGGGCGATTTCCGCAGCGGAGATGAGAGCCTAACTTACCGCCGGCTCTTTTTCGACTAAGCGCAATATAGTGCTATTCCGCTTGTAAGATTACTATAGATATCAGGATTCTCCTTGATTATGATGAACAAGACAAGAGCAATCATCATCTGTAAAGGAGAATTACAATGAATCATAAGCTGGCTGCACCTACACCGCCGCTGGGCTGGAATAGCTGGGACTGCTACGGCGCGGCCGTAACGGAAGCCGAAATCCGCGGCAATGCCGAATACATGGCCGAGCATCTCAAAGACTTCGGCTGGAGCTATATCACCGTTGACATCCAGTGGTATGAGCCTGGTGCCGTGTCCTCTCTGTACCGCCCCTTCGTCCCTCTAATCATGGATGAATACTCCCGGCTGATGCCTGCCGAGAACCGCTTCCCTTCGGCAGCGGGCGGGCAGGGATTCAAGCCGCTGGCCGACTATGTCCACAGCCTGGGGCTGAAGTTCGGTATTCATATTATGCGCGGCATTCCGCGCCAGGCGGCCCATGCAGGCACTGCTGTTCTGGGTACAGATGCAACCGCCCGCGAGATCGCGCACACGAACTCCATTTGTCCGTGGAATACAGATATGTACGGTGTCGATGCCTCCAAGGAGGGCGCTCAAGCCTACTACAATTCACTCTTTGAACTGTACGCGCAGTGGGGCGTCGATCTGGTCAAGGTGGATGACATCGCCGCTTCCAGACTATACGATACCCATCAGCCGGAGATTACCCTGATCTCCCGGGCGATCGAGAACTGCGGCCGGCCCATGGTGCTAAGCCTCTCGCCCGGCCCCGCTCCGGTAGAATATGCACAACATTTCACCGAACATGCCCACATGTGGCGCATAACGGATGATTTCTGGGACCGCTGGGAGCTGCTGCTGGACATGTTCAGCCGCTGCCGCAGCTGGCAGGGCGTCCCGCAGGCCGGCTCCTGGCCAGATTGCGACATGCTGCCGCTCGGCCACATCGGCGTCCGCTCCGTTGACGGCGGCGGGGATGACCGCTGGACCCGCTTCACCCGGGACGAGCAGCTGACGATGATGTCGCTCTGGAGTATTTTCCGTTCGCCACTGATCTTCGGCGGCGAGCTGCGGGACAATGACGACTGGACCCTGTCGCTGCTGACCAACCGCGAGGTGCTGCGCATGCAGCGCGAGAGCCATGACGCCAGGGAAGCCCTGTACCGCGATGAGCTGATCGTCTGGACCGCAGCTCATGACGACGGCACCCGGTATGCGGCCGTCTTCAACACCAGCAACAGTCCACTGCCGGTTGACCTGAGCCTCGAAGAGATCAGTCTCGGCGGCGTGGCCGCAGGCACAGAGCTGTGGAGCCAGACGCCTGCCGAGCTTACCGGCGGCGTGCTGCAGACCACCGTGCCTCCGCACGGGGTACGGTTATATAGCTTCTCGTAGGAGAAGCTAGGCAGAAATACCAACAGCCTGCGGGAATGGAGTAGTTCCATTCCCGCAGGCTGTTTTTCAAACAGTATAGATTAAGAATCTTGCTCCTCTAAATACTTATGCCTTCCCCATCGTGCTGATATCAATCACAAACCGGTAACGCACATCCGAGGCCAGCACACGCTCCCAGGCTTCGTCAATCTGGTCAGCCGAAATCACTTCGATCTCGGAAGCGATCTGATGTTCAGCGCAGAAATCAAGCATCTCCTGTGTCTCGCGGATTCCCCCGATCATCGAACCGGCAAAGGAACGGCGGTGTCCGATCAGCGAGAAGGCATTAACAGCCAAAGGATCAGCAGGTGCACCGACATTCACCAACGTCCCGTCCAGCGCCAGGAGTGACAGAAAGGCATTGATATTCACCTGCGCACTGACCGTATTAATAATCAAATCGAAGGAACCGGCCAGCTGCTTGAATGTCTCAGGATCAGTGGTGGCATAATAATGATCTGCGCCCAATTGCAGGCCGTCTTCCTTCTTCTTCAGGGATTGGGATAATACCGTAACCTCAGCCCCCATGGCATGAGCAATTTTTACTGCCATATGCCCCAGCCCGCCGAGACCCACTACAGCTACCTTTTTGCCGGGAGCAGCTCCCCAGTGGCGCAGTGGTGAGTAAGTGGTGATTCCGGCACACAACAGCGGTGCAGCAGCGTCAAGCGGAAGGCTGTCGGGAATCCGCACCACGAAGTCTTCAGTAACAACGATATGTGTGGAATAACCGCCTTGTGTATAGTGCCCGTGGCGGTCAGTCGCTCCATAGGTTCCTGTGTTCCCCTCCAGGCAATATTGCTCCTCGCCTTGCTGGCAGCTGCTGCACTCTCCGCAGGAATCGACCATACAGCCTACCCCGACACGGTCGCCAACAGCATATTTCGTCACTCCAGAACCGATCTGGCTGACAATACCTGCAATCTCATGCCCCGGAACCAGCGGATATTTCACCGGTCCCCACTCCCCGCGGACGGTATGAATATCGGAATGACAAATACCGGCGTATTTAATCTCGATCAGAACATCCTGCGGCAGCAGCTCCCGGCGTTCGATCGTAGTCAGCTTGAACGGGCCTTCCTGGCTGAATGCAGCGCGTGCGTTAACTTGTATCATAGTGAGACCTCTTTTCAATAGAATAGTAGACATCATTCCTTAAGCTTTACAAAGCCTATGATATTCCTTAAAGTTAACTCTAAGTCAAGCCCGAAATATCCAGGACAGGAGAACGATGATGAAGACCTATTCCATAAGCGAAGCCGCAGCGCATTTCAACATGACCCCGCATACCCTGCGTTATTATGACAAAGAGGGCCTGCTCCCTTCTATAGAGAGAACTCCCAGCGGCAAACGCGTATTCAAGCCCTCCGATATGGAGGCCCTGCGGATCATTGAATGCCTGAAGGCCTCCGGGATGCCCATCAAAGAGATTAAGCATTTCATTGAATGGTGCTCCGAAGGAGATTCCACCCTGCAGCGCCGATACGACATGTTCCTGGAGCGGAAGGCTTCTGTAGAAGCGCAGATGGAGGAATTAAGAAAAACGATGGAAGTCATAGACCATAAATGCCACTATTATAAGACTGCCCTGGAAAAGAGTATGGAAGTGGTCCACCAATCCTAACCAGCCGTATGGTTCATCAGCCTCCGCAGCGGTTATCGTTACATAGAACGGTTATCGCAGACACATCCTAAGACAGAACCTGCACTTAGAAGGGAGACTGACAGATGAAGGATGATAAAAAAGCTCCGCTTGACGGACGCACCGCAGGTGTCCACCCGATCCCGGAGGGCGAATCCAGTCCGGCAGACGGTCAATCGGAAACAGACAAGCTGGATGAGATCGTAGGCGCCGTGCTGGGGAATGACCCGGAGGTATCGGCTCCCGGCCTTGCACCAGATCAGGAAGAGAAGAGGAACGGAAAGAATCTGTAGCCTTTGACGATGCAGTGCACAGCCGGGCCGGACAAGAGTATCTCTTATCCGGCCCGGCTATTTGGTACGCTGATCTTGCAGCTAATCCTCCAACACCACACCACACCCGCGATTCAGCGCCTCCTGATAATATAGTGACCCGATGGCAATATCAAAGGCAGCCATGCCCATCGGATTGAACAGGATTGCTTCCTTCTTCGGATATTTCGCCAGAGCGTTGCCGCAGACCACCTCGACGATGGACGCCGTGTCTTCCTTCCGCAGCCCTCTTTGATTATGCATATGTTCAATATCCGTATTCGCGCGGCACACTTCATCCCAATCATCGACAATAATGGCAGAGGTGTAGCTTAAGATAGCCGGGGTGAAATCGCGCAGAGACACGTTCAGCAGCAGACTCTGTGCTTTGGGCTTGCGGTCAATATAACCGGAGCTAGAAATTGTACAGGTGATGAACAGATCAGCCCCTTCGTAGGCTTCCTCCCAGGAATCCACAGGCCGCACCCTTGTACCAAGCTCTTCCGGGATGGGTTGCAGTGTATCTTGATTCGGATCAAAGATCCGAACCTCCTCCAGCCGGTCCCCGAGCAGCTGATTCAGCATCGACAGATGGAGTTGACCGATCGGCCCGAACCCGACGATACCGGCAATAATTTTACCGGCAAAAGGGTGTACCTTCTCGTATTCCTGAATCATCAGCCCGCTGACCGATGCTGTGCGAATCCCGGAGATAAGCGGGCTGTTGATTATAGCCACAGGCTTCCCGCTGCCGGAATCATTCAGGATCGTAACCGAGTGGGCACGGGGAAGCTGCCTGGCATGGTTACCGGGAAAACTGGCGATCCACTTGATGCCTGCCATCCCGATCTCTCCGCCCACATAAGCGGGCATGGCAATAATCCGGCTGCTTGGATCTTTATCAAAGAGCAGATAGGGTTTAATAGGCTGGGAGAATTCGTGCGCTGCCATCACTTGGACAGCACTCCGTATCGTATCCATGCACAGTGCCCAGGGAAGATTCATCTGCTCCAGGTTTGTGGTATTCAGATATAACATGCTCAAGGCCTCCTCAGCTTATAGGTCTGGCTGCAATGTGCAAGCCGATCGTATTCTGGATTTCACTGCACTTCTGCTCCGCCTGCTCTGCATCGTCCCCTCCAACCATCACTCTGCCAATCCAGTCAAAATTAGATCTCGGAAAGGACACCTCGCGCCCGGCAGCAATGAAATGCGATCGCAGAATGTCCGCACGCCCCTCTAATTCCTTAAGCCCCGTAACCTCGATCAGCCTGCCGTCAACCGGCGAACAGAATTCCCGTGAAGCGGCACCGCGTGAGACGCTCGGCGTCAACTCCGGGGCCTCTCCCATATGCATACGAAGCACTTCGCGCGGCAGGTCAATGCCGGTTGCGTATTTAATCATCTCCGGAACAGGCCCGCCTACCATCCGCGGATTGAATTCAATAATTTTGGGACCTTCAGGAGTGAGAGCAACCTCTGTATGTGTGGGGCCAAAGTCAACCCCAAGCGCATGCAGTCCCCGGCGGACCACCTGAACGATCTCTGCCTCAATGCTTAGCCGAACCGGAAAGCTGGCGCCCGTCTCTACAAAATAGGGGAATCCAACCAGACGGCGGTCTGTAATCCCGATCAGATGATCCTGCCCTCGATAAGTGACCATCTCCACACTGACCAGAGGCCCTGCTGCATATTCCTCAATAAGCACATCCATACTTCCATAGAGATTACGCCCAAAATCCCTGTTGTTCACATAGCTGTCGTAAGCCTGGCGCAGCTCTCGCTCATTGTTAACAAAGACCACCCCAATACTCATAGCCCCGTCACACGGCTTAAGAATGCAGGGATAACCCATAGAATGGGCATGTCTGCACGCTTCCTCCACACTGCCTGCGAGCAGCGAACGGGGTACCGGAACGCCGCTCTGCACGCAGATTTCTCTGGATTTATATTTATTCCGGGCATTTTTGGCCGCTAGCGGGTGCATGGTCGGCACACCGATCGCATGCGCAGCAGCCGTTGCCTGAACCACGTAGAATTCCGCAAAAGACATCACTCCGGTCAAAGGGTTCGCTTGATGATACTCTTTTACAAAATCAACCACAGCTTCTTCATTAAAGGTGTCCACTTCATGGATGTAATCCACCAGGTGTAGCGGATGAGATTCCAACGGCTGGCCCTTCAGGTAATGCTGAATATTCTGGGTTAGCAACGTTACGGTGTACCCCATCTCCTTGCAGGCCTGGATACCTGCTATAGACTCATTGCTTTCTACTAATAACAGGTGTTTCATTGATTGTATCCTCCTTGTAAGCAGGCAGTATTTGCACTTCATGCTCCAGATACCGCAGCAATTCTGACAACCTGGCTTGCAGCGATGCCGAATTCTCGCCAACGATGATTACCGTCATCACAGCATCCACGCTGGAATGGGCAGCGTCCAATAGCTCCCCTGTCTTAACGCGGGGAACATATTCTGTCACCCAATCGAACGGCAGAGCCTCTGGGAGTTTCTTCACCGTCCCCGGACGTTTGGGCATTAGATATACTCCCGCTACACGCGGCGGACTTGACGTTGGCAGAGTCAGCGGTAGGCCACACTGCGCCCGAACCCACTCCCAGTTCAGATTAACACCATACATGGCACTGACGGATTCGCTGATTCGTCCGCCTGCGGTGCGGCTGGCAATTTCACACAACACCAGTTCATCCTCCCGGGTATGAAACAATTCACAATGAAAGGTGGATATTCCCGGTGAGGGCAAGGCTTCGATGACTCGTTGAACTTCCTGGACCAGCCGTTGAAAGATCGGGTCGGCGGGGCTTAACAGCTCCACAAAACATTCCTTCCCAAGGATCTCAAGCGGTTGGCAGGAGTATCTCCCCACAGAAGCGAAACGGATCTCCTGGCCCATCATCAGGCCGTCAAT
This sequence comes from Paenibacillus rhizoplanae, assembly GCF_042684125.1. Taxonomy (NCBI): domain Bacteria; kingdom Bacillati; phylum Bacillota; class Bacilli; order Caryophanales; family Paenibacillaceae; genus Paenibacillus; species Paenibacillus rhizoplanae. The sequence continues at coordinate 73,205 of NZ_JBHUKY010000064.1, forward strand.
CTCATACATCTCTCCCTCCACATATGCTTCAACCATTAATCCGCTGCCAAGCCCGCGTTCCCACGCCTCGTTCAATTGCTCCGGGGTCCATATAATCTCCGTATTCATGGAGCCCATGCCGTCAACCGGTTTGACCACAACCGGCAATCCATGTTCCAGTACAAAATCATACAAGTGAAGCGGCGAATCCAGTCTGCGAAACGCCGGACATAACACAGACTGCCTTACCAGACTTTTCATCACCGCCTTATCCCTGTAAGCAGTTGCGCTGTCCAGCCGTTGTCCAGGCAGATGCAGCCGATCACGCAGCCGGGCTGCACGAATCAGATCGCTCTCATCGAGGGCTATAATCAGACGGTAAGGATGATCTTCATACAAACGTAGCGCATCAATCTCTACCCGGTCATTGGTCACCCAGTTGTCAAATACCTGTACAAGGGCATAGGGTTCCGTTGTCTCACCATATGCCGGAGAAGTATACAGGTATACCTCTTCATCCAGATCCTCCAGCCAGCTCAGATAAGGAGCGAAGGCCCGCCTCCTTTGATTCAGAATTAATATCGCCATAGTTTCCCCTCCTCCTTGTTATGAACAGGTGACCGATTTAACATTACATACAGTCCAAGGGACAGCCCCGACAGAACAGCTAATGATAACCAGAAGTAAGACAGCTCTCCGTAGATGCTCCACATATGTATGAATTGTAGCCCGGTATATACACCGATTCCTTCGCCAAGGGCTGTGGACAATCCGATGATACTGAAATACGTGATACGCAGATCCGGATGGGCAGCGTTAGAGACATACGCATCTATCGTGGGTATGAATAACATTTCTGCAAGGCTGAACAGCGCGACGAATACGTAATAACCCCAGATTGAGCCGATGATCGCATTCATAGAAAAAGAAACACTGAACAGCAGAAACGCCAGTATCAGCCGGTATCCCTCACGCTGGCCTGACAACGCGGTATTCATCCAGCGCCCGACAGGAATCTGCAGGAGCACCACAAGGATTCCGTTCAGCATCAGCAGACTTCCCAGCCTTTCCGGAGCGTTATAATAAGTGCCGATTAAATAAGGAAAGGAATTGAACAATTGGGTGAAGAAAAAGCAGCCGATCATATTGAACAGCAGCACCTTACGGAAGCTTTTATCGAGCAGAACGGTCTGATATCCTTTCCAGAAGCTTACCGGCTTCCGTTCCCGGTCCTGCAGGCTGCACCCGGGCGGGAAGATACTGAGCAGGATGGCACCCACAATATAAAACCCTCCAACGAAGGACAACGTGAAGCTCTTCAAGGAGCTTGTCAGCAGAAAGGAGCCGATTAAGGGCCCGGCAATGGCTGCACCGTTCGTATACATATTGGAATTCGCAAAATAAAACAGGGCATTGCCATCCTTACTCCCCACGAAGGATAAAGAAGCCTTGGAGGATAAGCCTCGGACAGAGTAGCCGATCCCTGCAATGATAAGCTGTATAGTAATCAACACCGGAGACTGCCAGAAATCTACCATAGCGATGGAGACCCCTGTTAGCAGGCAGCCGAACCACATGCATTTGAACGGGTCCATGTTGTCCAGCAGGGGTCCGGTAAGGAATCTCGCACTGCGGTAAGACACCGTGAAGATCATGGTAACTACAGCGGTAACCGACAGCGGCAGTCCTTTGACCTGAGACAGATAGACCGTTAATATCGCCGTCATGGCGTAGAAGCCAAGATGGGTAACCAGCGTGTTCAGACAAATGGAGAATATCGGCCGGGGCACCTTTAACTTTCGGAAAAGATTCATGTGACTGCCTTCCTTGCTATCGGCTCATCTAACTGTGTCTGTCTGTAGGCTGTCAGATCAGCGGTCATGCGGCCTATTAATTCCTCCGGCGAATGGCGCCGCTGTGATCCGCACACTTTGGCAGATTGGCTGCACAGATAACAGGGGCGAGGCGGGGCCCCGATCTCCCTCCTGCCCACTGCTATTCCCGAGGAACTGTAAATATCCATATCCCAATACGCGCTCAGCGGATGTCCCTGTTCGAATGACAAACAGAACCGTTTCAACGCTGTAGCCTCCCAGGATACCTGCGTATAGGCTACGGGACCAACATCTAAGTCGATCCGCTCCCAAGACAGCACCGTACAAGCTGCTGAAGCCAGCGCTTTCTGCAAAGCCCCGATACAGAACTCGAACAATTCATAGGTGAAATCCAGCCTTTTGCACGGTCCGGGAATATTCATCATGATCTGGATCAGCGAGCCTGCCGCCGGAACCCTCGCCTCTCTAAGCTCAGGGAGGCGCTCACGGTCACGAAGAATGGCAGACATAACGGAGTGGTTCTCCACATACTTCCCCCCCTTGATGCTCGTCCCACAAGTGCAGGGCAACTGTCATGGCCAGAAGATCGGCTGATCCCCCGGGCGACAAGGAACGAAGCTGGAAATCCTGCTCCAGCTTGCGGATATAGGCCCTGCCCTCAGAGGTGAACAGGCTCCCCCGGTCCAGAGCCTCCAGCGCACACGCTTGCGTATAACTTATCCGCGCCCTGTCAAAGTCACGGTTCAGAAGCGTTGTATCCTGAACCACGGACATCAGGGAGAACAAGCAATGAATAACCGCCGTTCGCATATCCGCCCCCTGATCAAGCGCAGAACGGAAGGAAGGCAGACCCTGCTGGAGAATGGAAGGAAATCCGTCGATCACTTCTCCCCGAATGCCTCTGATCCGCCATTCCCTGTACGCGCGTCCGCCTGTACTTGTAATCTGTGTCTCCTTCAGGATGTCCGTTAGCTGCTTACGAAGTGGACTCCCGGCGATCCCTCCGGCAAGCCGGCAGATGTCCTGTGGTTCTGCGCCGCCGGATGGCCCTTGGCTGGTTATTCCCGCAGCCGCACATAGAATCAGCCCCAGGAAGATCGTTCCCTTATGGGTATTCACTCCCCCCGTAGCCCTTAGCATGCCAGCCTCGGCACGCCGCCCGAGCTTCTGGAGCATTCTGAACAGATCTTCCCTGCCGGTTCTGTCCCCAGATTCTTCTATGCCCAAGCGGGCTGCGGCCTGGTAATACGGCTGAATGCGGAGTGCGCTTCTCAGAAAAGTGTAGATATCCATATCCCCGTGAGAACCCGTGCTGACGGCGGAGACCAATCCGGGAGAAGGCCAGCTCACCGCCTCCGCCAGAACACTGTAGGTCATCGCCTCTGCAAGCGAATAGGATGTATCCTGTTGCGAAGCTGTCATTGTGCGCTCTCCGGGATCGCCTCAGGCCAGTTGTCATGATCCAGGCCATACTGCTGGAGGAAACTCCAGACTACCCGCTCCAGTCCAAGCCCGATGCAGCCCGACCACGTTTCCGTATTGTCCCTCAGTCTAAAGTTAAAGGTTTTCGCAAAAAAATCGCCATGCGTATCATAGGAAGCAATCGAAATCGTATCGTTTTTATACGGAATATCCGCACGAACCTCGTATTTCACATGTTTGGGCACTTTGAAATTCTGCTTCACCTTACCCGGCAGGAAGAATGGATCATTGGCTAAGACGCACTCGCCTTTCAGCCCTACGGCTTCCATCCACTCGATGGTCCACCCTAATGTCAAGTCACGCATCCGGGTGACGTATTCGGGAGTACCCAGAAATACGAATTCCCGCATGGTGAAATTCAATAACCGTTCAAGCAGATATACACGTTTGCCTTCATTGCGGAAGGACTGGCCTTTGAGCACAAAAGCGGTATTGTCCTCAAACATCTGATCCTCCATTTCCATATAGACTTTATAGCAGGGGGCAGATTGCAGGATATAGGGAGGCGTCTCCAGATAAGGACCGCAGTCCTGCGGCAGCTTCCCGTTATTCACGGATACATCTGTAGCGAAGGATTTCATTGTCTCATGATCATGGCTTAAATGAGTGGCCAGCAGCAAATGCATCGGTGCGCTATGGAAGTAATTCATCTTCTCGGCGAACGCAGCAGGCAACAAGACTGAATACTGCCGTTCCTGACAATCCCCGATCCTCCGGCCGACATAATCCACATAACTCTGGTCAAAATACTCCAGCAGACGGATGATCGGGCGATGGTAGGCCAGCTCCTGATTCTTCAGCAGAGTGAGCCATCCCTGCTCCAGCAGGCCGTCCGAGATGTTCAGATCGTTGCCCGGCTTGCAGCAGGAACACAGATGCTCTAATGGAGGCTCAGGCAGTTCGACCACATTCAGTGCAGGCTCCTGTACTTCATCGGATGATAAGGAATCCTCCAGGTGCTTCGGGGCGAACCGTTCCAGAAAACCAGCGACTTCCTGTTCGATTTGCTCCCTGGGATAGGCGGATAAATAAGTGATGCTGATACGCTTGCCCTGGATGGGATCGACCTGGACTTTATGGGCGGATACCTGCTGAAGGAACATATGGGTGAAGACAGGGATCTGCAGCTTATTAAGGGTCACAGGATCTGGTAATTCTAATCGGTATGTTGTGAACATAACAGCCTCCTACGCTAATGAAGTTCCGTAAATCTCTTGGACAACGGCAACCTGGTCAGGATGGATGACTGAACGTCCGGTAAAGCCATATTCCCTGGACAGCAGACAATCCTCGCGGAACCCCTCCAGATCGCGGAAGGCCATATAAGTCGTGTCAAAACACTGAAGCTCCATACTCCGGCAGTAAGCTCCCAGCTTCTGCTTGGCGCTAAGCACCTCCCGGGCCGGGTCCAACAGCCCCTTAGCTACACAGTCATTGAAATAATCTGTTCCTCCAAAGGTAAAGGCATAAATATTGTCGCTGGCCTGGTGAATGTCGCCGATATTGGCAATAGCTTCACAGCATTCGATCATGACTTCATAGCTGGGAGTATAGTCCAGACCCAGGTCCCGCAACATCTCCTGCACCTTGCGTTCAATCTGACGCAGATCATCCGCCGTCTTGACCATTGGCAAGCGGATGCGGTCGGGGCGCTGCGGCACAACCTCCTCCAGATCCCGCTCCCAGTGCGGGGTATGAACACTGTTAATGCGGACAATGAGGGTATGCTCCGAGTCAGTGAACTCCTGAAGCGCATTCTTAACCACGTATCTGGCTTCCAGCTTCTTGTCTTCCGGCGTGCCGTCTTCCAGGCAGAGAATAATATTCATAGGATAGAAGGTCATGGCATACTCTATGTAATTCGGTTTGTATCCCGGAACATAGAAATAGACGAGTTGTTCGGCAGCTAGACTCATCCCGTTACCCCTTCCCGCTGATTCATAGGATTCAGAGAGTAGGCTAATGCTTCGCAGCGGCTGCGGACCACCCACTCATTGGCTCCATTGAACCAGATCTGAGGGGACCTGCCCGCCAGTCCATATTGCTCCAATAGAGGGACGACATAATCATAGACCTGCTGGTCCGGGAGCTCCGGCACCATATTGATGAATTGAATCGCAGGATGCCCCTCTTCGATAACGATTTTAATATCGCTAGATTCTATTGATCCGACACTGACATTCACTAAGAACCGACCTCCAATGCGTAATATAGAGCCTCCAGAAGAAAATAATCGCCCCAGATCTGGGATTCTCCTGCGGTTTGAACGATATGCAGGGGTGAACTGGCGTGCACCAGCACTCCCTCGTGGTCAGGACCCAAAGGAGCATATTCCGCAGAAGTCAAAGTATCCAGTATTCGCTCTGCGTGTTGCAGGATGGGCTGGCGCAAGGGATCTTGATTGCTTAAGGCTGCGGCGAATTGAAAAAATGCAGAGCAGGCAATGGCAGCGGCCGAAGCATCCTTCAAGGCTGTATCTTCGCCGGACAACATCAGATCCCATGCCGGAACACCATCTGTACAGACATGGGATAAGTAGAAGGCGGAGAGCTGCTGGACCTTGTGTCTCCACTCTTCTTCACGGTTCAGGACATATAGCTGTACAGCTCCATACAATGCCCATGTATGACCTCTGGCCCAGACCGATTCGGTGCCGAATCTTGCATTCTTGTTATAGGGCTGCTCTGCAGCTCCCGTAAAAGGATTCATTCGCATGTATTCGTAAGTAAAGCCGTCTTCCCTCATCATTGCTTCACTGGTAATACGAGCAGACTCCATGGCAGCGGTATGGTAGCGCTTCTCACCGGTTACCCGGCTGGCCCATAACCACAAACGGATATTCATCATACTGTCAATGCCGGCATAATGCTTCCCTTCGGGCAGCCAATTACACTCCAGATAACCGCCCGGAAGCTGAGAATCAAAGAGATGATCGGCAGCTTCAAGCGCGGTGGCCTTATAGGCTTCCTTACCGGTCAGCTCATACCCCAGCGCATAAGAATAATAGAACAGAAATCCAATATCCTGATAATCACCTTGATTCTTGTAGGGTTCGATCAGGCCGATCCAGTGGTCCGCCTCCTCCAGATAGATTGGATCGCCGGTCAGCTGGTAGAGCCGGTAGAGCAAGCCGATAAAAAATCCGGACGACCACTTATCCCCGAGAATATATTTTCCGTGATGCGTGACATAAGGAAGTCTGATCTCCTCTGAAGGCGGCAATGAGGCCAGCCTGGTAAGCTGCTGTCGGGCCTGTCTTACTGCACGGTCAACGACATTGCGGCGTAACGAAACAGAAATTGGGTCCACCCCCGGCTCAAATTTTGACAGCGTGTTTATCCAGTTCAATCGCGTTCTTCTCCAGCCATTCATCCGAGAAAATAGTATTGTAATAGCGGTCTCCCCGGTCAGGCAGAATCGCCAGCACTTTCTCAGTAGCGGGCAGGCGCTCTGCAAGCTTAAGCGCAGCGAACACCGCCGCACCTGCAGAACCGCCGACCAGCAGCCCTTCCTCCTTCACCAGTCTGCGGGTAGTAGCGAAGGCCTCCGCATCGGACACATGGGTAATCTCATCGTACAAATGTCTCCGCATATTGCCCGGTACAATGGCCGAACCAATGCCGATCTGATACCTGACACCCGGCGGCATTCCAAAGGTAACGGAGCCGACTGCATCCACAGCCATTATTTTGATCTGCGGAATATGTTCCTTAAGCCCCAAGCTGCAGCCGGTGATTAAGCCGCAGGTCCCTGCAGGAATCACCGCCCAGTGAAGCTCCATGCCGAAGGCTTCATAGATCTCCCGTGAGGTGGTTTGGATGTGCGCTTCCGGATTGCTGGGATTATTATACTGATTCGGCCAGAATGCCCCGAGCTGCTTAACGAGAGCCTGCACCTTGTCTATACGCGCCCTAAGAAAGTTTCCATACTCGTCAGCCTGCTCCACCATCACGGTCTCTGCGCCATAAGCCTGGATAATGCTGAGATTGACCGGGCTTATTTTGGGATCGACTACACAAATCAGCTTGTACCCTTTTTGCCGGGCCACAAGCGCAAGCCCGATCGCCAGATTCCCGGAGGAAGATTCAACAATCGTGCCGCCAGGTTGCAGCAGACCCGCTTCCTCCGCTTGGCTGATAATGTACAGCGCCGTGCGGTCCTTCATGCTGCCTCCGGGATTAAGTCCCTCCAGCTTAATGAATACCTGCGCCCCCAGCGGCTGCGGAAGATAATTCAATTTAACAATCGGTGTGTTCCCAATCAATTGCAGCACATTGTCGTAGATCAAATCTCTCACCTCCTAAGGCATATTCTCATATATTTTTCTAATTAAAGTAAAATAATTACATATCGAATCATACCTCTTTATCCTAATAAATGTAAATATATCAAACTTTTTTATCGTTTTGATTAAAATTTTATATATGTTGAGAGTAAGATCGACGGAGGCACTTGGGTGGACGCTCCACGAACGGACCGTTGCTCCAATCGCTGTTGTCCCCAGATTTTATTGATTCTCCTTAGCGGTGAAAATCCGGGGACAAAGGCGACCGCTGACGCTTTTACACAATCGTTCCGTCCTTTCCGCTGTTTAAGCGGGATACGAAAACACTTTTCAACATCTATAATCTATTGAATCAAGCAATCGACCAAAAACAAAAAACAGCGATTCTCCAATAATGGAAGAATCGCTGCGTTTTTAACGTTTGAAGCTTTTGAGAAATTCGAGAAAAAGACCAACCTGCTTCGTGTTCGGGCGATAGCTCTCGTTAACTTAATCAGCCCAATTATACCAATGAAGATCAAATCACAAAAGAAAAGACATGGCTGCTACAAAAAAAGCTAGAAGTGACGTTATCCCACACACAAACAACAACAGATCCAGTTTTTGTTCCCTCAGATGATTCGCAAATAGAAGTCCGGTTGCAGTCCATATTATCAGAATCGTAATGTAAAAGAATACAGAATCATAAAGAGTAACGAATAAACCGCCTACTAAAGATAATAATATCCTGATTATTAAATACCATATCCCAGCCCCCCAAGCTGCACTGCAAATAACAAAAAAAAGACTAATGACCATGAGTTACTCCTCTTATTCCTTCTCTAATCCTTCTAACAACTTATCGGTTCAATCTCCTAATTTATGTATGACCTCACTACTTAGATTTATAGAACTCATGATGAACTTGATCAGGTTATGGAAACAATATGATGTAAAAAAATAAACCAATCGCGATCGTTTCCGATTCGAATTGGTTTATTTTTACGTTTCCCCGAATCCACTCCACTGATAGTGCACCCACAAAATAAAAGAAGAGACCTTTCTACTAACAGTTCTCTCTCCTTAACGCTGCGTCCTTTCTTCCCCGCCTGTGTCTAGCCCGAAGCACCCCCACGACTTCCTTCTTTCGATCATTAAAAATATCCATATTAGGATATATATTGCTTTTATCAATCTTCAAATCCCCCTATTTAATCACACCAAACACCTCGACACTTACGAGCTGAGAATATTTCATACAAAATTAGATATTCATTTACTTTATATACCTATTTATGATATTATAAGTAAGTTAAATGGAATAATATATATAGTAAGGGAATAATAACTTTAAAGTTTTTAGACTGTTTTATTAAATTACACTGGAGGCAAATGAATGAAGAATACTATTAAAAAATCTTTATTATTGATGACCACTGCAACATTTCTAGCTGGAACAACAGGTCTTACTCAAGTAGGGGCGCAAAATTACCCTACTTCCACTTTTAATAGTCATATCTCAGATAATCAATTGACCAATTCCCAAGTTCAACAAAAATTATCAGACAATATTAATGAGATTGAAATATTTATGGAAACTCAAGGAACAACCGTTTTAAATGAGCTTGTTAAAGGCAAAGAAAGACTTGAAAAGGATTTTGAGAATGAAACTGACGAAACCGAAAAAAGTAAATTATCAGATTTAATTGCGGGTTATGATACGAATATCGCTGAATATGAAAATTATATTTCCCAACAAAATTCACTTAAAAGTGGATTTTCAACTTCTGGGGTATCTGACCCTGTGCTATCTCCTGCGGTAAGTTCAATAATTGCTTTTTTTAATGTACAAGGTTATCTATTGGCTTCTGAGTTACTAACTTATGCCAAACAATCTTCAAATGGTGGCTCATACACTCCATACTATAAAAGTCAGGCAAATGGAACTGCCGAATTAGCAAGACTTAGAACTACTCAATCCACTGTAGTAATGAATTTCTAGTCATTCTTAAATAATATGAATTTAAATTATGCCCGTATATTCCCAAATCCTACTCTCACTATTAAAATAGAGGATATGAAATGATGAAAAACACAAGAATAATTATTGGTGGATTCGTTATTTTAATAATCTTATTAGCAGTGTTGTATAAAGGTTATTTTGACAGTAGTAAAGAAATAGAATTTTTTAACGATACGTTCGGAATACAACTGCCCAAAAAAAGCGAAATTATACTGAGTAAGAAATCATATGGGGCAATGGGAGATGGGTATCGGGTGTATATCTATCAAGTCGATTCTGAGAGTATGAAAATACTAGCGGAAAAGGGCCGTGAGAATCATTGGTCCGAACTCCCGCTTCCTTCAGATTTTGCGGCTTCATTCTTCAAAAAGATCAGGGCGATAACAGATGAGACAACTTCTAAACTAATACCACTCAATGCTGACAAAGGATACTTTGTGATAAGAAATAACCAAACCAACGCTTCAATTTCAGGGACTGATGTATTTAACTCCAGCTTCGACAATGTAATGATTGGAATGATGAATCTTGATAAGAATAGAATTTACTTATTATCATATAACATGTGAGCAGGATCTTGATATTTGATACCGCCAAAATTAGCTCCAGCTTTAAGAAGAGGACCAGGAAACCTGGTCCTCTTCTTAATGTATAGTTTAAGTGGCGAAATGGGCTCGTGCAACAAAATTGCTCAATACGAGTAACACATGACATATAGTGTTATTTAACATATCTACTAATCACCATTAAAATTACATATTTTAATAAAAATAGTATTTAATCTCTATTAAAACCGCATAAATATATTAAATTTATAATATTTATTGACTGAATAGATTAACGATGTTATATTTCCTAACATACTAAATAATTTACATAAGAGAAAAGGAGATTTGCCTACATGAGTAAGCTAAAGCGTCTGCGTAAAACTAAAAAGCAGGTTATGGCCACTTCCATTGCGTTATCTGTGCTTGCGTCGGGAGTCATTCCGTTCCAAACTGCTGATGCTCTAACCCGGGTGACTTCAGCAAGCGGCACCGTATGGGAGATTCACGATGTTTTTGCCCCTAGCCTAGATACGGGAAGTTTGCGTACAGTTGGCACTACACAAGTACAAGGATTCGGCAATATCTTCGTTAAGGTATCCTCGCCTTCAGCCTCCCTGATGAATGGACAAATGATGCGCGGCTTTGACCTCAAATACGATGGCGTTAATAGATTCACTTCGACGCAATCTGTTAATCTGGGGAATGTAACCGTTACTCGTGATGTGTATATTGATACCATAAATAATAGAACGAGATTCTTTGATACTTTTACGAATAAGAATGATATGCCTGTAAAAGTTGATGTCTCTTTCGGCGGCTCTCTAGGCTATGGCACTGCGGCCAATGCTTCCGTAGTCAAGGCAACCTACTCCAATGATCTGGAGGTAACTACGGATGATTCATGGATTGTTGTAGACAGCAGCGCCAAAGACAATAAGCCGTTAGGCGTTGCAGTCGGGTCTCCACATCCATTTGCTAATGGATTAACCGGCCTGGGCAATCAGCAGCAGAATCCATTCACCACTCCCTTAGCCAAGTCGGGAAATGAGGCGAATTTCTACGGGTTCATTAATACACTGAATATGGAGCCGGGTCAGTCCAAGTCGCTTGTTCATTATGTACAAGTTGGAGAAGCTGGTGAACAAGGGCTGAACAATCTGGTTACCAAGCTAAATGGGCTGAACCATCAGCTCGATGTATCTGGACTAACCAACGCACAAATTCGTTCCATTAGTAACTGGGATATCTCTGCACTAGAGGGGCTTAATACTGGAGATAACCTGATTACTCCAGAGGCTCCAGCAGCGAAGGCATTCGTAACTTCTTCCCCATATGATGTTGTGAATAAATCCATTGCCGAGATGCAGCAGGATTTGATTAGTGGTACAACGACTTCTGTCCAAATTACGCAAGCATATCTGGACCGAATCAAGGTGTACGATGAAGGTCAACTCGGATTCCATGCCTTCCTGCATGTATCCGAAACCGCGCTGGCTCAAGCCAAAGCTGCGGACGATGCCCGTGCACAAGGCGCCTCAGGCGATCTGCTGGGGATTCCAATTGCGATCAAAGATATCTATGACACCAAGGATATGCCGACTACAGGCGGCAGTAAAGCACTTGAAGGCTGGCGGCCTGAATCGGATGCCTTCCAGGTGAATAAGCTGCGGGAAGCAGGCGCTATCATTATTGGTAAAGTAAATACTTCTGAGTTTGCAAATAGCGGAAGCTTTAGTGAGAGTGGCTGGCAGCAAACATGGAATGCACTCTATCCATCCAAAACCTCTTTTGGCTCCAGCGGCGGATCGGCCGTATCGGTTGCAGCTGATTTTGCAGCAGCAGCGATGGGATCGCAGACAGGCGTCTCCCTCTATGCACCTACGACAGGCGCCAGCTTAAAAAGCTTCCGTGGTACAGACGGCATGGCGAGTACAACTGGGGTGCTGCCACTCACTTGGGGACAGGATTATGCAGGTCCCATTGCCAAAACCGTAACGGACCTGGCCATTATGCTAAATGCTACAACGGGTACTGATCCGCAGGATATTTTCACAGTAACTGCTGATGCTGATCATAAACGTCCAGCGAACTGGAAAGAAGCTCTGGATACCAATGCATTGAAAGGAAAGAAGATTGGATATATCCCGGCATCCTTCATCTCTAGCTATGCGGATGATGATACCGGACAAGTCGTAAAGGATAAGTTCTCAGAGCTTCAAGCAGCGGGTGCATCAATGGTGGAAATGTCAAAAATGCCAGCAGCCCCTGCCCGTCCGTCAGGTATTAACGGATCTACTGAAGGCTGGGCGCGTTATATCGAGCTTCATAAGGACTTCCCTTACATTGATGGAGCAAGTGTACTCGCTTCCGATAAGGTGCTTATCTATAATCAGAGAGGATATACCAAGCCTACGCGGATGACGGAACAGGCAGTACAAGATTACATCAAGTACAGAACTGATTATAAGGAGGTCATTAAAGGCTGGATGGACGAGAATGGCGTGGATGCTGTTGTGTATGCAGGATTTATCAGTGACGTTTACAACAATGACGCCTCAGCCTCTCAATTAAGTTCGGACCGCAATACAGGCGTATTAACATCTAACGTGGGTCTCCCTACGGTAGTGGTTCCTGTAGGAACGAACGACAGCGGATATTCGGTCTCGATGCAGCTTGTGGGTAGAGCGTGGGACGATGCAAAAGTTCTAGGTATGGGCTATGCGCTTGAGCAACAAAGTCATGCCAGACTGCTTACAGCCTATGCACCGGCACTTCAGTACGTTTCTAACCCTACTACTCCTGATCCGGTAGATAATGAACCAAGCAATCCAGGTCCTGGTGGAGGTACCGTGACTCCCCCTGTAACAGCAACGCCTACACCAACACCGGCTCCTACAGCAACACCAGCACCAGCAGCAACCGCAACACCAACACCTAAGCCGGAAGTGGTAAGTTTCACAGATACACTGAATCATTGGGCAAAGGCAAGCATTGACCTGCTGATTTCAAAAGGATTACTAACCGGTTATGCCGATGGCTCCTTCCGTCCGGATGCAGGCTTGACCCGTGCCGAAGCCATTAAGGTCATTACAACGCACATGGGACTTGATGGACAAGCAAGCAACTTCACAGATGTATCTGGGGCGCATTGGGCCAACAAGTATATCGGCGCAGCGGCCAGTGCCGGCCTGATGAACGGATATAGTGATGGAAGCTTCCGTCCCAATGCGAAGATCAGCCGCAGTGAATTAGCAACACTAATCACCAGAGCCTTCAAGCTTACAGGTACAGGAAATACAACATTCAAAGATGTTAAAAAAGAGGCCTGGTATTATAACTCCATTGATGCACTGGCCTCCAATAAGATCATTACAGGATACGCAGACAGCACATTTAAGCCTGAAAAAGATATTACCAGAGCAGAGTTTGCAACAGTGGTTTCCAGATTACTGGAGACTGCGAATTAAGAGGTTCAATCCATAAAAGACAAGGCCATCCCGAAAAGGATGGTTTTTCTCCTGTTTTCAAGACATCCGGGCAAGCTTGCTCTGAGCGTATCTGGCGTTGAACGTCAGGGTTGCGGTATGATGAGGTTGGGAGGTGCAAAATGTCAAAAACGATATTAGTGGTAGACGATGATCAAGAAATCGTAAAACTCATCACCAAAAGTTTAAGGTACGAGCAATTTGAAGTCATCACAGCCAGTTCCGGAGAAGAAGCCTTATCTGTAGTGAATGATAATCACATTGATTTCATCGTTCTGGATATAGTGATGCCTGATATGAATGGGCTTGATGTCTGCCGGAATATCCGGACTTCCTATAATGTTCCCATCCTTTTTTTAAGTGCGCGTGATCAGGATATTGATAAAATCGTCGGTCTCGAAATAGGAGCTGACGATTACATGACCAAACCGTTCAGTATTCAGGAGCTGGCCTCCAGGATCAAGGCCCATTTCCGGAAAGTGGACAGGCTGCATAAAGAGTGGGATGAGCTTAGCCCCGGTAAAGAAAAGGCGGATGCTCCGCTTATTTTGAATGATAAAACGTTTGAAGCCTTCCTGCATAACCGGAAGCTCGACTTATCCGCGAAAGAATTTCAAATTCTGTCTATCCTTATGCGTCATCCCAATCAGGTACTCAGCCGTGAGCAGATCTATGAGAAGGTCTGGGGGGACGAGTACGGAGAAATCAATACCGTAACGGTCCATATCAAGAATATCCGCAAGAAGCTGGGTCCTGAACATAACTTCATTAAAACCATTTGGGGTATAGGCTATAAATATACGGAAAGAGAGCAATAGGATGAAACTGAAAATAAAACTTCCCCTCTTATTCCTGCTGATGCTTCTCATTCTTATGTTTTCCATTGGACTGTACTTGAAGTTTGTCTTCGCAGTATATTCCCCTATACGCACTACATTGCTGGACTCCCGATATATAGCCTTGCTGCTGCCCATCTTTGCCATCGCGGGTTGCATATTTCTCATTCTGATCATCTATATTTATAGAAGCATAGAGAAGCCCATCCGGCTTCTGAATACCCGGCTGGGAGAAGTCAATGTGGTCCATCCCCTGCCTCCGCTGGCTTCGAGGGGTAATGACGAGATCGGAGAGCTGTATAAGCACTTCAATAAGATGGAGCATAAGCTGCAGCTCGCCCACAGAGAACAAACCGATATGATTGCAGCCATCGCCCACGATTTGAAGACACCTCTTACCTCTATTAACGGCTTCACCGAACTTCTGGCTACACATGGGGACTTACCCGACACTGAAAAGCAGGAGTATTATGAACTGATTCAAAAGAAGTCCGCCTATATGGTTGAGCTCATCAATGATCTCTCCAGCTTCACCAAACAAAAACTGGAGCTGGAATCCATGATAGCCGGGCCTGTAAGGGCAACAGAGTTATTTGAAGACATTGCTTTTGAATATGAGGTTGAGCTGGCTGGACTTGACAACGAACTGAGTTGCCGCCATTCCTTCACGGACAGTATATGGCTAAGGGTCAATGAACCGATGATCCGCCGGGTGTTCGGCAACCTCTTCAGCAATGCTGTAAGATATGGGGGGAAGAATAAGCTGAACGTGTATATGACCGGATACCTGCGGGAGCATCATGCCTATTTCCAAATCGAGGACAACGGAATTGGCGTGCCGGATAAGGATCTCTCTTCTCTGTTCCTTAAATTCTTCACGGTGGATAAATCGCGGCAAATCCAAAAGGGCGGCCTTGGGCTGGGTCTGGCAAGCTGTAAATCTATTATTGAGCATCACGGGGGAGAGATTATGGCCTTCCCTTCCGAATATGGCGGTTTGGGGATAAGATTCAGCCTCCCCCTGGCTTCACTTCACTGATTGTAGGTAAGCACTTCTTCTTCAACAACCAAAGATTACAGGCTGCTGCCGGGTGTGACACCCAGGCAACAGCCTGTTTGTTTTTTAGCAGTTTATAGTTTTTTATATTCTCTTTATAAACCTTTATTTTTCTTTTACCGAAGCTTCATCTCTACATGTGAAAATGACTTGTATATCTTAGGGATTGTCATAGGAGGAGTTAACAGCTATGCGAATTTTATCAGAGAAAAAAAGCGGCAGCACGCCCGCTATACAGATTGACGGTGTGCACAAAAAGTTTGGCGACTATACCATATTAAACAATCTTTCGCTGGAGGTGAGCCGCGGTGAGATTTTTGGATTCCTGGGACTGAATGGCGCCGGGAAGACAACGACGATCAAGATGCTCCTGGCGATGCTGAAGCCAACCTCCGGCAAGCTCTATATGTTAGGTGAAAAGGTCGATGCCGGAAACTCTACATTATGGAGTAAGGTCGGATATTTGGAGGAGGCTACTTTTTATCCCGATCTCACGGTAACTGAGAATCTTGACATCGCACGGCGTATGCAAGGGGTGGCTGACAAGGATGCCGTACATCAGGTGATCTATAAGCTGGGACTTGAGCCGCACCAAAAGAAAAAAGCAAAACATCTCTCACTCGGTAACAAGCAGCGCCTGGGACTTGCCAAAGCGATGATTCACAATCCGGAAATTCTAATCCTGGACGAGCCGATCAACGGCCTTGATCCCGCAGGCGTGGCGGAGATCCGCAATATGTTATATAATCTGGCGAACAATTTCGGCATAACTGTTTTTATATCCAGCCATCTGTTAGAGGAGCTCTCGAAGGTGTCCACACGGATTGGAATTATTCACGGCGGCCGGCTGGTGCAAGAAGTCGCAATGGATAAACTGGAGCAATCCTTACAGAAAAACCTGGTGGTGAACGGACTGAACAAACCTGCCTTAAAGAAGGTGCTGGAAGAGCATGGCTATACCTTTGAGGATACCTCGGACGGCTATATCAAACTAACCAACGAGCACGCGGCAGACCATCCTGAACGGCTGGCTGAACTGCTCGTACAACGCAATCAGCCGCCAACATCGCTCCGGGTGGTTACGGAGGATTTGGAAGGATATTTTCTCCGCACCATTGGGATGACCAGGGGGATTAAATAATGAATATTCTATCTGTGTTACATTGTGAGGTTCGCAAGATTATCCGCTCCAATGTGTTCTGGATCATGTTTCTTGTGTTAGGCTTCGGGCCCATCATGATGGGCGTCGGAAATGTATTATCCAGTGCCGCCGGCGGTGTCAGCTGGGAGCAGTATTTAACCGGATTGCTGGATACACTTGCCCCGCTGGGGCTTATCGGATATACCTTTGTTGCGGCATGGGTATTCGGACGGGAGTTTGCGGATAGAACCATCAAGGATTTGCTGGCAAAGCCCGTGTCCAGAGCGAAAATTGTATTGTCCAAATTCCTTGTCATTTTAGCATGGTGCCTGTTGCTTACCGTCTATATGTTTGCCGTAGGTTTTGCCGTAGGGGCAATCATGGGCGTCCAAGGCGGGTCCACCTCCTTCATTTCGGGCTTGTTCTTTAAGTTCCTGATCACCTCGCTAATGTACATTTTGGTGACCGCACCAACCATTCTTTTGGCCAATGTGACCAAAGGCTATCTGGCACCCCTGGGACTCATCCTGATCATCGTCATTCTGTCCAATGTGCTCGCCTCATTTGGATTTGCACCCTATTTCCCATGGACCATCCCGTCGGTATTTCAAAGCACCGGTTCCTTACAGCTCAGCAGTATATTGATACTTGCGTATACAGGGATAGTCGGAATAGCCGGAACCTTTGCCTGGTGGAGATATGCGGAGCAGCCGTAAACAGACCGGATGGAATAACGGTCCGTTCGCGGAGCGTCCATCCAAGTGCTCACGTTGATCCTGCTCAAAAGCGGTCACTCCTCATCACTCACAGTGCTCTTCATCGCCTCCTGTTCGCGGAACGCCGAAGGGGTCAGCCCGTACTTTTTCTTGAACAGGGTGGAGAAGTAAGTGATGTTGTATATCCCTACCGCTTCACTGATCCTGGCCGCAGTCTCCGAGGTAGAAGCAAGCAGATCCTTTGCCTTTTCCAGCCGGGTGTTGTTCAAGTATTCACTGAAGGATTGCCGGGTCGCCCCTTTGAACAGTTTCCCCAGATAGCTGGGCGACAGTCCGGCGATGCTCGACACCAGATCGAGGGAGATGTTAGGCTCGGCATAATGTTCATGAATGTAATTCTGTGCTTTTTCAATGAGGATATTATGCTTTTGAGCATTCAGCCAGTGATTCTTGTCTTCAATTAATGTGCAGATGGTGCTGCAATAACGGTTGAACAGGTTACGGATCTCTGTCAGATCTTCAGCCCGTTCAATATCGGTTACTGCTTGCAGATAATCATTGAAATTAGAATCCGGCACATGCTGTAAATAGTCAAAATGTTTAAGCAAAGACAACATGAGTTGAGTGCTAAAGGTGATGACCTGATGAACGGAACCGCCGGATATTTTATCTATAAATTCTTCGATTGCACTAACCATTGCTTCCGGCTTGCCGTCCTGCACAGCATCAATCAGCTTCTTCTCGTAGGCGCTGGGGTAACTGAGGGCCGTCAACACATGATGGCGTGTCGCTATAGCATCCAGAATTGCTTCCTTCCCATAGATGAGCCGGTATTTCACATACTGCTGCGCAGAAGTGTACGAGGACGGAATATTCCCCTTGCCACAGGATATATCTCCTATCCCTATAGATACTGTCATCTTGAAGTAGCGGTTCAGGAAGCTTTGAATATTGCGCAAGGCTGGCCCCAGCTCCTCCGGAAGCTGATTGTCCGTGTATTGAAGGATAGCCACGGCTTCACTTCCTCCTATAATGAGCACATCACATGGGCCGATCGGCTCCAGCATCTCTTTGGCGATATTCCCGAGTGCGAAGCGCAGCAAAGACTGCTGTTTCCCCTCCATCCTCTCCCCTAGTGGTTCAAGCTCATTGATTCTGAACACCAGCACGCCAAAGTACGGCCCCGCCACCTCCTCGCCGATATCCTTAAGAATTTCGCTCGAAACATAGTGCTCCAGGGAATGACCACGCAGCAAGGCATGCAGGTAATGCTCACGGACGGTCCGGGAGGAGTGGTTAATTACAAACTGCATCGACTTCTCACGTTCATGATAGGAATGGAACACCTCGGTCATCAGCTTGTATTCATCAATAGATGCCAACCCGGAGGCCGGATGGGCCGGGTTAGGCATGACTTTTTCGAGCAGCGCCGATAAGGGTCTATTCATGTTGGAGGTCAATAGGACAGATAGCAACAGACCTGCGAGTACAATTCCGGCGGTAACCAGCAGCGTAATCCCCCGGAGCTGGTCGATGTTAGAGATGAGCTCGGAATACGGTGAAACGCTTACAAAATACCAGTCCAGTTCCTCTGACTTCACATAAGTGACCAGATTCCTTTGGTCTGAAATCGTTGTGGTGAAGCTGCTCTCATTCTTGTTCTCGATTAATATCTTCCGCACATACTCTTCTTCGGATAAATCTTCCAGAAACAGATTGGAATCGGTATGCGACAGCACTTTCCCTTCCTTATTGATTACAAAAACATTTTTAGCGGCGTCCGCTTTGCTGATCTTGCGGATGGTCGTCAGAATGGACTGCTCCTCCACATTGATATAGATCAGCGGATTGCCTGCGGTCCGGGGTGAGAAATTAGGGTACAGCAAGAAGGTCAGGAACTGTAATGACTTCCCGTTGTTGCGGCCCGGAACCTTCAGACTGCGCGGATGGAACTCCATATACTGCTTCGCGCTGAGGGTGGTAAGCGAAGCATCAAACGGAAGCCCGGCTGTATCAATGGTAGTTCCTGTGGAAGGCCGGTGTATCCCGATACTGTGTATATATGGGTTCACATTTGTAATTTGTTCGATCTGTTGAAAAATATGATAATTGCTGACCTTGTCCTCCACCGTCTCATTGAGAAAGGACAGGATTTCCGGTTGAATCAGCAGTGTATTTCCTATAGTAACGACCTGATTATAGACTACATCTGAGGCGTAGGTGATCTGGGATAACATCGCCCGGGAATTACGTTCGATCTCCTTAATAGCACTTCTGGAGAATAGTGAGAAAAGCACACCGGATAGCAGGCTTACGGTCAGAAGAACGAGAAGGAAATATGAGATGGTGAGCTTTTGAAATGCCTTGTATCGAACAAGCCGGTTGATGGTTGTCCGCATGTTGAATTCCTCCCAACACTGCTCGTTATCATTTCTAAACTATAGTACATTTTGGGCCGAAAAGGTACTGAATCAGGCGAAAGTGAAAGCCATTCCGTTTTTTTGAAAGCCTTTTGAGCCGAATTGAAAGCGTTTTCCAGCTTTTAAAATAGACACTTTGTGATACGATGGCTAATCTGGAGTCAAGGCAATCGTCATTTATAACAAATGGGAGGAACAGGAAATTGACAAAAAAACGGCGTCCAAGACTCAGCATACTTTCTGACATCCGCAGGAATGGAACATCCTATTTGTTGGTTTTGCCGGCAATGGCCTACACTTTTATTTTCGGCTATATGACGTATCCTTATATGGTCATTGCTTTCCAGCGTTTCAATTATACCAAGGGAATCTTCCATAGCGAATGGGTGGGATTCAAGAACTTCGAGTTCTTCTTCCGGTCCAACAAAGCGCTTACGGTCACCTTCAACACCATTTACCTCAATTTACTCTTTATTATTTTCGGTACGCTGATGGCGCTGGCTATTTCACTGGTTCTAAACGAGCTGCGCAAGAAGCTATTTGTTAAGATCAGTCAATCCCTGATGTTATTCCCGAATTTCATCTCATGGATCGTCATTAGCTATGTGCTGTATGCGCTATTCTCAATGGATATGGGAATTGTGAACAAAACGCTGAACCAGCTCGGCATGTCCTCTGTGAACTGGTATACCGAGGCGCAGTCCTGGCCGGCGATTCTCACGGTTATGCATGTGTGGAAGGGAGCCGGAATGAGTGCCATTATCTACTTGGCGACCATTACCGGTATCGACGAGACGTTGTATGAAGCAGCCGAGATTGACGGGGCTAACCGCCTGCAGATGTGCTTCCGGATTACGCTTCCGCTAATGATGCCCACGGTTATTATCCTGACGATGCTCTCGGTCGGCAAAATTATGTACGGCGATTTCGGAATGATCTATGCGCTCATCGGTGACAACGGCACCCTATATTCGACCACGGATATCATTGATACGTATGTATTCCGGTCCTTGCGTCAGATTGGCGACCCCTCCGAAGCCATGGCGGTTGGACTTTTCCAGTCGGTCATCGGATTCATCCTAGTCTTTGGTACCAATGCCATTACCCGCAGGTTCTTCAAGGATGGCGCATTATATTAAATCCGGAGGAGTAACTATGAAAAAAATGTCAATCAGTAAGACGGTCATGTATACGCTGACTGCGGTGTATTCGGCGCTTTGCCTGCTTCCGATGCTGCTCGTGCTGATGATCTCTATCACGGATGAGGATGCTATTCTTAAGAACGGCTACAGCCTCTTTCCGGAGAAATTCTCTCTATATGCCTATAAGCTGATCTTCACGGGCGGCTCCCAAGTCATTCAGAGTTATGGAATTTCTATCTTTGTCACGATCGTCGGTACCACGCTGGCTATTCTGATTACTTCTATGGCAGGCTATACTCTAGCGAACAAAAATGTGAAGAACCGCAATCTGCTGGCTCTTTACTTCTTCATCACCATGATCTTCACAGCCGGGATTGTGCCCTGGTATCTGATGAACCGGTCGCTCGGATTAACCAATAATATCTTGGCTCTGATTATTCCGTCGCTCCTGTTTAGCCCGTTCAACCTCTTCCTAGTACGCAATTTCATGAACGGAATTCCCGACTCGCTGCGGGAATCAGCTACCATAGACGGAGCGAGTGATATTGTGATTGCTTTTAAGATTTACCTTCCGTTATGTAAGCCGGTACTCGCGACCATCGCCCTCTTCTATGGACTGGATTACTGGAATAACTGGTGGAATGCGATCATGCTGATTGACACCAAAGATTTGTATCCGCTGCAATTCATGCTGCTGCAGATGCAATCGGAGATCAGTATGCTGAACGATATGGCTATGCTGGCCGGAACAAGCGACGTTACGCTTCCTTCGGAGTCGGTCAAGATGGCGACAGCCATCGTGACGATCGGGCCGATCGTCCTCCTCTATCCGTATCTGCAAAAGTACTTCGTGAAAGGGCTGGTTATAGGTTCAGTTAAAGGCTGATGTCATCCCTAAGGGGTTAACATAAATAGGCATAAGCAGAGGAGGTCTATATTATTCATGAAAAAACATTACGCCATTCTATGTGCTGTGGTGCTTGCCCTGTCTACCCTGGTTGGGTGCGGCAAGGCGTCCGACAGCCCTGCCGCAAACGGGGAAAATAACGCTTCATCCCCGAAGTCGGACAATATCGTCCGGATCAAATACGTGGTTCCCGGCACCGAGCCCAAAGACTACCAAAAGGTGTATGAAAAAGTCAATGAGAAGCTGGCTGCAGATGGTGTCGGCGTTGAAGTGGAGAAAATCTTCATCCCCTGGGATGCGTGGGACCAGAAGCTGAACCTGATGCTCTCCACCGGTGAAGAGTTCGATCTGTTCCATGTCATGCAGGACCGCACTCCGTTCTCCAACTACTATACCCGGGGGGCGCTGGCAGATATCTCAGAGGAAATTGATAAATATGGAGCAAACCTGAAAAAGCATATCCCGGAGGATATCTTTAGCGGCGCAACCATCGGCGGGAAATATTATATCGTCCCCTCCTACTGGGTTGAAATGGCGAGCGAGGGGCAATTCAATATCCGCCGCGATATTCTCCGCGAGAACAATCTGAAAGAGCCGGCAACTCCGGCTGAATTGATTAGCGCCTGGGAGATTGTGATGAAGAACTGGAAGGGCAAAAACAAGCCTTATCTCGGCACCCGGGCCGATTTTGACCCGATATCCCTGCATACCTCTATCTTACACCGGAGTTATGACAGCTTCCCGTTCACCGTTAAGGATAAGTTCTTTTATGTCAATCAGAACGGTGAGGTCAAATCCTGGATTGAGACGGAAGAATTCAAGAAGGATGCCGCCTTCATGCGCGAGCTGTACACCAAGGAAATTACGAATCCTGATATCTTAGTCATGAAGCAGGAACAGGTAGATGCTCAGCTTGACAGCGGGGAGTGGTTCGTACGCCTGGGAACGGGCGGAAGCTTGAACGGGCTCCAGAAATACAATCCCAAAGCTACAGTAGACGATATCGGAGTGGTGTGGTTTAACCCGGAGAAAGAATATCTGCGTCCCCTCTCCTTCAAGAACGGAAATGCCGTACCGGCGAACAGCAAACATCCGGAGGCAGCCGTTAAATTCATGGATTGGATGCTGGCCAGTCAGGACAATTATGATCTGGTTCAATATGGCATAGAGGGTGAGCACTACACCAAAGATGGCGAAAAGGGCCTAAAGCCGATCAAAGATCCGAATAACAATAACAATCCAAGGTACAGGGGCTCCGATTCGCAGAACGGGAATGTGAACTTTATGCGCTTTGACCTGGAGAATAGTATTCCTGACAATAACAAAGTCTTATTTGAGCCCAATCCCAAAGCGGTCAATAGTATTGCAGCCAACTTTATTTTTGATCCAACGAATGTAAGAACCGAATATACCAATATTCTCTCAGAAGCTTCAGCCAGCATCACTCCGATCTATATGGGTGTGCTGGACTACGATAAGGCATTCCCGGAAGCGCTGGACAAAATGAAGAAGGCGGGTCTGGACAAGGTCGTTGCCGAATACCAAAAGCAGTTCAAGGAATATCAAGCTTCTCTTCAATAAAATGAGCTGTTACAAAAAGGAGCGGAGAAATTGTGAGCCTGCATCAGCAAAAAACAGACTTTGAAGTGACCAAAACCATTTATGAAAGCGCAACCTTATCATTTAAAAACGTGGACGGGTTTGATGTCTATAATATTTCGATTCCTTTTGAACGGGATGGCAATCGTTACTTGTTCGGCCGGGTAGAACGCCGTGAAGAATGGGCCCGCTCCTGGGTCCGCCTCTTCGAGGAGACCGGTCAGGATGAGTGGACCGTGGTAGATAATAGTATGATCTATACGCTGGAGGACCCGTTTATCAGTGAAATCGGTGATGAGCTAGTCCTGGGCGGAACGCATGTGCAATATCAAAGCGGCAAATACAGCACGTTTTTCGGATATTTTTACCGGGGGACTGACCTCCACGATTTGTACTACTTCACTACCGGTCCTAACAAAATGAAAGATATCCGCCTTGTTGCTCTGGCAGACGGCAGGATTGGCGTCTTCTCACGCCCGCGGGGCAGCGAGGTGAAGGGCCAATACGGCAGCGAATCCATGATCGGCTTCACAGTTATTGACAAGCTGGAGGATTTGACTGCAGACGTCATTGAGAATGCGCCTTACCTTCATGGTATTTTGGGTGCAGGCGAATGGGGAGGCGTTAATCAGGCTTATCTGCTGGACAGCGGCAAGATCGGGATTATCGGCCATATTTGTTATCAGGATAAGGATGTGGATGGCAAGCTTCTAAAGGTATATTTGAATATGGCCTTTATCTTCGATCCCATCACCAGGGAATCCCATGACCTGCATTTGATTGGAAGCCGTTCCTGCTACCCGCCGGGGCCCGCCAAGTTCCCATATTTGACGGACTGCGTCTTTTCTTCGGGGATCGTGATGCGGGGGGACGGCAAGGCTGATCTGTACAGCGGTGTTGGTGATTGCCAGGCCGGGCGTATTACGATCGACTATCCGTTCGCACCCTATGGAAGCATTGTCTAGCACGCAGTTCAACATTCAAGGAGGATATTCTACGATGACTAATACAAATACACCCATCATAGGAGCTTTGACATCCAGCACGCTCATCCGCCGTCACCCGGCCAATCCTGTGCTGGAAGCGGCCCGGGTCCCTTATCCCACCGCACTTGTGTTCAATGCAGGAGTGGTTAAGTTCGGCGGCGGGTATGTGATGGTATTCCGCAACGACTATGGCTCACTCGGCAAGCAGACCCTTGAACCGACTAATACAACGGATCTGGGCATCGCCTTCAGTGAAGACGGAATTCACTGGACGGCCGGGCCTAGGCCGGTGTTCAAGCTGCATGACGAAGAGGTCGTGCGCGCTTACGATCCGCGTCTGACGGTGATTGACGGCCGCTGCTACATGTGCTTCGCTGTAGATACACGGCATGGTATCCGGGGAGGGGTCGCAGTCACGGATGACTTCGAATCCTTTGAAATATTGAGCCTGTCTACGCCGGACCTGCGGAATATGGTACTGTTCCCGGAGAAGATCAACGGCAACTATGTGCGGCTGGAACGCCCGTTCACCGTATACAGCCGCGGAGGCAAGGACCGGTTCGACACCTGGATCTCGGAGTCGCCGGATCTGGTCTATTGGGGACGTTCGGATCTGCTGCTGGCGGTGGAGCAGGTACCGTTCGCCAATGATAAGATCGGTCCGGCAGCGCCGCCAGTGAAGACGGATAAGGGCTGGCTCACCACCTTCCATGCGGTGGATATCGACTCCGCCAGAGGGAAGCACGGCTGGGAGCCGTCCTGGAAGAAACGGTATACCGCAGGTATTATGCTGCTTGACCTGGACAATCCGAAGAAGATTCTCGGGATGAGTGCATCGCCGCTGCTTGCCCCTGAAGCCCCCTACGAAATAGACGGAGGCTTCCGCAATAATGTCATCTTCCCCGGCGGCATGATCCTGGAGGACGACGGCGAAGTCAAAATCTATTACGGCGCCGCCGACACCGTAGAATGTCTGGCTACCGCCCATGTAGATGATTTGATCCGGCTTTGTTTGGGACAGTGAGACTGGCCTTCTAACTAACAGAAAGCGGGTATCATCCTTGAATGAGGAGGATTCCCGCTTTTTACTTTGTAAAACTCATGATACAGCTTCAAGAGCTTGCGGTAACGTTCGTTCGTATTCCTTATGTAACACATAACGTTGGACGCCTCTCGAAGCGCTTACTGCTTCCCTCGCATGAGTGATAGCAGTTTCACTGTTACCTGCTTTGAGTTCAATTTCTGCGAGCAGAGCTGATCTCATCCATTGCTTCTTAATTGACTCAAGATGTTCCCGCGCCTGAACACTTTCCCCTTCCTCCAACAGCAGAACCATTTCGTAGTACCTCCGGTAATCAGCATGGCGGATATGCGGCACGGCTTCCCGAACAGCAGCCATGTCATTGCGGTACAGTCCGTAAGCCGCCTTGAATGTTGCCTGTACCGCTGCCTGCTTATGTTTGCTCATTAGCTTCTCCATAACCGTTCTTGATTCATCGTCAAGTCTATTCGCAAGAACATACTGAATATACAGGGCAGGATTGTTTTTCTGGCTGCGTAAAAAGGACTCCACGCGGTCTACCCGCTTCTCCAAAATAGCAGGATAATAGAATTGGGCTATTAAAGCAATGATACAAGCCACCACAGCCCCAACTACTATCAGGATTGGTGAATAGTCGTTGAATAATACGAATAAGACAAACACGAACAGCGCGAAATAAACAGCAATGCTCCAGCGAAAACGTTTCATTATAAATCTCCTTTGAATATCATTATTAACAAGCACAGCTTCCATTAAAAATATTGTATCACAAGTGGAAAGACATGATATTTAACATAGGTTGAGCATGTTTACAGTCACATCCGGGAAAGACTTAACTGTGTTACGATATGTCAATAACTTGCGAAAGAGGTGTGTAATTGAAACTTCCAACAATCCAATTCGGACAGATTACATCGAGAGTTCCTGTTATTCAAGGTGGAATGGGTGTAGGCATATCCTTAAGCGGACTAGCCGCTGCTGTAGCCAATGCAGGCGGGATCGGCACCATCTCTGGTACAGGAATCACTGCAGAAGAGCTGAGAATACATATTCGCAAAACAAGAGAACTCTCTAATGGAATTGGCTATGTCGGTGTGAATGTACTCTTCGCAGTGAAGGATTTTGCCGAGAAAATGAAGGTTGCTTTAGAAGAAAAGGTTGACTTTATTATTTCCGGAGCCGGAATTTCTAGAGATATTTATGCATGGGGCAGAGAATATGATACTCCGGTCGTAACTATTGTTTCATCCGCCAAATTAGCCCGAATCTCCCAAAAACTTGGTGCCTCCGCAATCGTTGTGGAAGGGTTCGAGGCCGGGGGACATTTAGGTACAGACAGACCCATGTTTGATATCCTTCCTGAAGTCTTAGAGGCCGTTTCGATTCCGGTTATTGCTGCGGGTGGAATTCTGACAGGGGATGATATCGCCAAAGCCCTTCGGATGGGCGCATCCGGTGTTCAAATGGGTACCCGTTTTGTAGCAAGCCATGAGTGTGATGCTCCCTTGGCCTTCAAGCAAAAGTATGTAGATGCTCAGCAAGGAGATACGGTCCTGATCAAGTCTACTGTGGGTCTGGAAGGCAGAGCGATTCGAAATGAATTTACAGACCGGATCAGTAACGATGCCAAATTAAAGATAGCCAAATGCTATGATTGTCTAAAGGTGTGTTCACATCGTTTCTGTACAATGGAGTCCCTGCTCACTTCCCTTAGAGGGGATGTTAAGAACGGCTTGGTTTTTGCCGGGTCCAGAGTCCATGAGATTACAGAGATTTTGTCCGTCCAGCAGATTATCGACAATTTAATGAGTGAGTATCAAAGGGCATTGAGAAACACAAATAGCCTGCAGGGATGAGACGTTATTCTCTCATCCCTACAGGCCATTACCCCTATTAGTTTTTCTTAAGAAATGATTTCTATAGTTACCGTGTAAACATAGACACCTTTCTTAATTTTATAGGGATCGTGAATGTTTTTAGTCCAGCCGGTATCTCCGCCAAGACCTGCATGTTTGTAATCAATATTAAGATAAACAGAATCTGAATTTCCCAGCTCGTCTTCATAGGCGGCGTTGTCATATTGCTCAATACTGTGCCCATGAACATCAAAATGGAAATGTCCCGCTGCCGATACTTTTACTGCTTGTTCTTCGGATGACAAATATAAATACCGGACATCCTCCTTACCACCGCATTCTACCGGTAAGATATAGGGAACGTGCTGCTGTTCTACAGTGCTCTCATAGACTCCAACGAATGCGGCAGATTTACGATCCGCGTAGTTTTCCCATGGCCCGCGGCCATACCATTTCATCTTCTTCCAGGCATCAGAGAACTTAAAGCTTAGTCCAATTCTCGGGAGAGTGTCGACCTTGGCATTGTTCACAACTGTATTTGTGATTTCTATCCCTTTGCCGCCGACGGTATAATTGGTTTTGGTTTCAATGCATCCATGATATATACCATGAACTTGAATGATAACAGCAGCCGGTGCTGCAAATACCCGAATATTCTTGATTTCTTTCTCATTGGAATGGAGCCCGAGAGCTTGCCATTCATCTGCATAATTGGACGATTCAAGATGAATACCTCCATCAATGCCTGTTGGAGGGCGATAGAAGTTATTGGTTCCTCCCGTGAAATAATTCTTATGATTGTATTTTACAGAAATGAACTCTGCCGTTTCTTTCGAGAAAAGAACCGTTGTATTTTCATTATAGATACGAATTTCATTTGTCGTTTCATCATACTTCAAGCTATCCTTTTCAATATCTCCGGTATGCACTTGATTAACAGAATCCTTAATCTCTATCTGGCAGGCATAAATACAGGTTCCCTTCTTAGAATAAAAGGTGTCCTCGTCCAAATAAGCATAGAAATTAAGAAAAGCTTCCCCGGAGACTTTAGACGAATCGTATGGCGCTTGAAGCTTATCAACGGAACCGGGTGCTGTGTGATATTTAGGCAAACTACCGCTTTCCATCACATTGCCATCGCAAACCAGCTCCCAAGTCATATTCAAATGGCTTAAATCCCGGTGCGTGTAATGATTATAAATTCGATAGCCATCATTCCCGGGCATGTAATCCATTTGGATAGGAGATTGTACATTTTTGATTTCATTCGCAGCCGGCTTGAGCGTGAGATCTGGGAAAACAATACCATTCAGGCACATATCAGGTGCAGGATCAGTAACTTCTTCCTGGAATGCCCCGCCATAGACATACTTTTTATTTCCGTCTTTATCATGCTTAACCAGCGCTTTATCCTGAAAATCCCAAATAAATCCTCCTTGAAACCGCGGGAATTTATGAATGAGATCCCAAAATTCCTTAAAGTTTCCGTTACTGTTACTTTTCGCGTATGCATATTCACACATAATAAAAGGACGCAAATCCTCGCTTTCAGCCATGACATCCAGGATCCAATCTTTCTGAGGATACATAGGCGCCATAATATCGGAGATGTTTGCCGGAGGATTCAGAGACTCATACTGAACGTACCTTGTTTTGTCATACTCCTTAATCCAGCCGTACATCGCAGCATGATTCGCTCCATAACCGGATTCATTACCCAGAGACCAGAGAATAATGGATGGATGATTTTTATCTCTCAGAACCATCCGTGTAGCCCGGTCCATATACGCATTTGTCCATTCGGGGGATGCGCTTAACTGGCCGCCAAGACCGTGTGTTTCAATATTGGCTTCATCCACCAAGTAAATGCCCAGTTCATCACACAAGTCATACCATTCGATTGCGTGCGGATAGTGACTTGTTCTTACCGCATTGATATTCAGCGATTTCATGACCTTGATCTGCTCGCGCATATATTCTGTTGTTACGGCTCGTCCTGTTTCAGGACAAAAGGCGTGAAGATTGGTTCCCCGTATAATGAGACGCTTCCCGTTAATTCTCAGGATCCCTTTTCGATCGATATTCACTTCACGGAAGCCGACATTCGCGCTCTCAATATCAACTACATTTCCAGACAAATCAATCAGTTCTAACACCAATTTATAGAGATAAGGGCTCTCGTCGCTCCACAAGTGAGGATTTGAAATGGTTTTCGTAACCTTTGCTACATATTTTTCCCGCAGGTAGAAATCACAATTCGCAAACTTTGGCGTTTCAAACTCAGTAACCAATTGCAGTTCGCTATCATACAGGGACAACCGCACATGAGCCTCACCATAACCATTCACTTGATTATTAGGTGCAACCGTTACTTTTAATTCGGCATTGTTGTAATTCCCTGAAAAGAGGGTTTCGATCTTATAATCATGAATGCGCATACGTGGTTTTGCATAAATGAGAACATCCCGGTAGATCCCCGAGAGATGCCAGTAATCCTGATCCTCCAGATAAGTACCAGCTCCAAACCGCATCACCTGAACCGCTATACGGTTTTGTCCCTTTTGAATGTAATCCGTGATATCAAAAGAAGCGTTAAGCTTACTGTCCTGAGAATAACCAACCATTTTACCGTTTAACCAAAGATAAAAACACGATTCTACACCTCCAAAATCGATAAATATATCCCTTTCGTTAAAATGTTCGTCCACTTCAAACGTTCGGACGTAACAACCGGTAAGGTTACTCTCTGGCACATGAGGCGGATTCAAAATGTATTCATTATTCCTGAGTTGAATTTCGTGATGTGAACCCTCCCCTTTTTGAACAAAGGGATACAACATATTGGTGTATACAGGTTTTCCATACCCCGAAAGCTCCCAATTGGAAGGGACCTGAATATTATCCCAATGGGAAACATCATATTCAGGACTATAGAATTCATCCGTTACTTCATCGGGAGACCCGAACATTTTAAACTTCCACATTCCATTCAGGCTATTTACGTATTTAGACTTTCTCCGGTCTCCGCTTAAAGCCTGTTCAACGGTTTCGTATACTCCGTAGGGCTCATGCATGGGATAACGGTTTTTTTGAGTGACATATTGATTTTCCCAATCTCTGCTTAGCTTCATTGGCTTAAATAACACTCCCATCCATTGTTCTAATTGGTTGATCTTTCAATGTAGATACCCCTATAATATAAGGAAAATCCCTTGTATTAAATGTTGAGTATGGTATTTCATTTATCCATTTTGGTAGGAGTGTGAATACATGAATTTTGCAGACATTAATGAAAATGATGTAATCTACCGCTGTATCGGCAATGATTTTAATCAGGGGATTGTATCTTGCGGCTTTATGCGAAAAAGATCAGCAGAGCGTTCTCAATATGATTTTAAGATAGGCTATTACAGCTGTTTTGTAGTATTGCAAGGCAGTGGAACGTTTATTTCGACGGACGGTACCGTTACTCCTATGCAAGCAGGTGATCTGGTTCAACGTTTACCAGAACGTTTGCACTCTACTGCAATTGAACCAGATGGGAATTGGATCGAATTTTATATCAGTGTCGGGTATCCTGTCTATTCCTACTTAAAGACACTTGGAATTATTAATTCCGATAAGGAAGTCCAATCGACACTGCATACGAATGATTTTTTCTTTGATTTTGTTTCCTTGCTGAAAGCCTTGAAAAGTGCAACAGATGAAAGTCTTCCCTCCCTGCTGATGAAGTCTCAGGATTTGATTATCCGATTACACAGTAGCATTCATAATGCTCATAGCAATGAAAATGATAGTAAAATAACAAAAGCCTGCGAGCTGATTAGTGTCTCCAATGATATTCACTTTGATATTCAGGAAGTGGCTGCTGCCGTGAATATGGGCTACGAGAACTTTCGAAAATTTTTCAAAGAGACTACGGGGATTTCCCCTAAACGATACCACACTGAGCATTTAATGAGACAGGCCAAAATGATGCTGCTCTCCGGACTTCCCATCAAACACGTAGCCGTTAGTCTTGGTTACGGGGATATATATTCATTCACCAAACAATTTACAAAGTCAGAAGGGGTATCTCCAGGACGATATATCCGTAAAACAAAACCTGTTCAAAATTAAATCTGAACAACAAAAAGCAACTCATCCGCAGACAAGTTGCTTTATAAATGCTCTATTGTTAACGGATATTACCTTGTGATTATGAGCTCACCGCTTCACCTTATAAAACTCATGATACAGCTTCATCAGCGCCCGCTTCTCAATCCGTGACACATAGCTCCGCGAGATCCCCAGGTCCTTCGCAATCTCCCGTTGCGTCCGCTCTTCCCCGCCTGTATCCAGTCCGAAGCGGCCAACGACGACTTCCTTCTCCCGCTCATCCAGAATATCAAGATTTCGATAGATTTTACTCTTCTCGATTTTAAGGTCCACTTCCTTGATCACATCATCCGCCTCAGAACCGAGGATATCAATCAGCGTGATCTCATTGCCTTCCTTATCTGTCCCGATCGGATCGTGCAGGGACACGTCTTTACGGGTCTTTTTCAACGAACGAAGGTGCATCAATATCTCATTCTCTATACAACGAGCCGCAAAAGTAGCCAGCTTCGTGCCCTTGTTCGGGCGGTAGCTCTCGATAGCCTTAATCAGCCCGATGGTGCCGATGGAGATGAGGTCCTCCATGTCTTCGCCGGTGTCGCCCGAATTTCTTGAGGTTGTGGACACGATACGATGTCGTTTTAACATTTAAAAACGTTCAAGTTAAATTGAAGTTTTCTTTGTTGCAACCCAATGCGTCAACCACTGAAATTTTGGGAGGTATGGCAATCAGCATGCATGTGATCTGGCATCATGTGTCCTTCTAAAATTTCTACTCCCTTATACTTACATAGACGTTTGACGATTTCGATTAAGTCTTTCCTCTCTTGATTATAAATCTCTTTCTGTCTATACTTCGGGGTGAATACAATGTGGTATTTGCACATCCATTTTGTGTGCGCCAAACTATAGCTCTTGTTTGCCATCTAAGACCATTCCTTTCTTTGAGCCTGAATATCTCAATTTTATGGGACTGCTCTTGGTAATCTAACCCTAGATCCTTCCACCAGCATAGCGGGTGTTTTTTTGTTTCGCGCGTTTCACTCACTCAACTGGCTAAAGCCGTAATCAAAAAATCCAACAGAAGTTGGATTTTTTGATTTGCTTATTAGGATACAGTAATGTTAACGATTCTACCCTTTTGCCGTTTGTTCTCGGCCGGATACCCCAAGGCATTATTGACGAACAGGCATCCGTTGCTCATATACGAATGATTGAGATGGACATGCCCTGAGCACCATACCTTGCCCCCAATATGGCCGAGATACCCGGAGCCGTCAAAATAATAACAGCGGCTTATTGGATCATGGGTTTGCTCATCTGAGATATGCGACCAATCCGGACTCACATGCGTGATGATTACATCACTGTCATGAATGATCCGGTCCAGCTTTTCTTTCTGCTCCCAAAAGAATTCCACCGGACGGCGCGGTGAACCGATGGTGTAATTGCGGTCATTCATTTGGTTCGCCCAGATGTCCAGCATATACGATAGACTATGACCCAGCACCTGGAT
This sequence comes from Paenibacillus rhizoplanae, assembly GCF_042684125.1. NCBI lineage: Bacteria > Bacillati > Bacillota > Bacilli > Caryophanales > Paenibacillaceae > Paenibacillus > Paenibacillus rhizoplanae. The sequence continues at coordinate 106,137 of NZ_JBHUKY010000064.1, forward strand.
GCCGTAGGCGAAATCATACCATATCCCTATTCCTCCATACCACACGCCATCCCATTCGAAGCAGTCTCCTTCCAGGAAGTGTACCCCTTCGATACTGCCGCCTAATGCCTTCATCTCCGACCAGCGGTTCATTGACGTCTGCAGCTTATAGCGTTCCTTACTGTTCACCAGATAGTAATCATGATTCCCGGCTACAACTAGGATATGGGCATAGTAGCGTTTGAAAGCAAGCAGCAACTCATAGTTCTGCTTATTCAGATGTCCCAGATCTCCGGCAATGACCAGCACCTGAGAAATCTGCAGGGGAAGCAGACTCTCCGCAAACTGCTCAATTTCCCGCAGATTATCCTCTGCCGTAGGACCCTTGCGCTTCAGCCAAAAATCAAGGTGGATGTCAGAAATGAGATCGAATTGGATCATGGTGACTCCTTTGCTAATTGACTTCATTTATTCTTCTGTGAGCTAACCCCCTACTATTCTACGGTTATCCTCGAACCACTTCACTGCCATGAGTGGAGTCAATACAATTCTATGAAGCTCAAATTCAGCTTTTTGGGAATCATCCTCATAGTTATCAAAGGAAAAAGCTTTGTAGGTACTCTTCTTAATGATTTCAATCTCACACTTGAGCATATGAGCTTTAATCCGATTAAGCTCTGCAATGCTTGTTATCCAATCCTCCATTGAAATCGTATATTCTTTCTGAGCGTCTCTAAATCTCACCTTGGAAATGCTCCAGCCTTCAGCTTCGAAATAAGCACATAAGTAGAACGTTAGGTTGTACTTCTGATACATCTTCGATTTCACTTGAAAGGCATTCAATATATTGGATTGATAATTGCAGACAGAGCAAGAGGTAGAATAACCGTACAGCCGATTATTCAAATCCTTGGCGAAGAACATTTTATTGCTGACATCAATTTTTTTCAGATATTGCCGTAGTGTTTCGATCTCATCCTGATGTACGGTCAAAATCCGCTTCAGCTTGAAGTCGAATTGATCAATCATTTTAACTATCGGAAGCTTTACCGGTTTATATAGTCTTTGGACCGTATCTCCGGTTGCAAGCAGACCGTCTACAAATTTCGAAACCTTCGCTATATTAATTTTGGCATGCTTACCATCCCTGTTCTTATGGGGAATTACAGCGATGAAATCACTGGCGACTGCAAAGTCTCTGCCTATTGCTTGGTCTAATTGAACGATTCTCATAATCCTGTTATTTTCAACAAAAGCTACTAAATCCTTATCTCCTAAATTCAATGGTGTCGAGCACATCATGATTTTATTAAATATATTAACGGTATCTGCATGGATCAAGGGATTATCGAACGCCTTCATGATTATTTCAATATCAAAATTATATTTGTCCGCTATGCTCTGCTCCAATACAAAGCTGTCAAACCACTTGTTATTCAGAAGATTATAATTCGTTAGCCCCGTAATCGCTACCAGCTCGGAATAATCAATGTCCGCTATATCTATGCTTTTTTCAATAGGAACCTTGGGATAAGTATATTTGTCCGGCAAATAGACATTCAGCGAACTGTCAGCTTCGAACTCGAACGAACAGCCAGCACTTCTATATTGTCTTATGCGATCTGGTCCCGATAATTCATCACCGTTTCTCCTCATCATTGAAGCTATGTACAAACTACGAATGTAATGAAATAACGGCCCTAATTTGTTCACTCGGTAGCAATCATACACATTTTCACGATTATTGATTTCAAATTGACCGGGAAAGTGATAAGTTCTATCTCCAACCGTCAGAACTACGCGAACAAAAAGATTCTCCCAGGCCGAAAGCTTTAACTCTTTTTGTTCACGCTTGGTGAACAATTGACGACCATAATATAACTCTAACAATTCAAGCAGAGAAATCGAGTAACCTGCTTCTATGGCCGCTTTTTCAAAGTCTGCTGCTGGAAAACGAGTTCCCTTGTATCGAACGCCAAGAAACCCCCGTAGAGTCTTTTCCTCTTCTTTGGTGTGCAGCATTTTCACGGTGCCGAATGCCCCATAGCTTTCAAACTTCTTACGATACAAATCGAAAAGGCGGCTAAATCCACCGCGACGCCGAAAAATCTCGATAAGCTTCCAATTATCCTGCATCGCGGGAGTACTCCTCGATATTTTGCTCTAGCGATAGATGATGTTTTTCTTAGCCGTCCCAATAGTAACGTGCAACAGCGAGTACAGGTGAATCTACAGAGCGAAGAATTTGAGCAATGGAGAGTTCATCTACCGTTTCGTAACAACCCCACAACACCTGGGAGTTCATAATATAATCGAATTCAAAGTCGTGTACAAGTTGGAACATCTGTGCAATATTTTCGCTGTCAATGCCAGCAAACGCCTCATTTAGAGAAATTACACGAGGGGCATCAGGTGCAGCATAAGAATATTTGGCAGCTATCGCTGCAAACAGCGGCGAGTAAATACTCATCGCCTTTTCCCCTCCGCTGAGCTCCCCGAACACCTTGTTCGTAAAGCGCTCCTCTGGAATACCCTTACGCGTGATGAACATATCAAATCGGAACCACTTGCGGTAATCTAGTGCCTTTTTCATCTCTTCAAACACGCCTGTTGATTACCCAAAATAAGGAATAAAAATTGAAAAAAGGCCGTTCTTTCGGTACAATCGATTCCACCACAGAACTCGATTCGAAAGAGGCGACCTCATGAAAAATTCTAGCACGTTAACCCGCTTAGTTCAAACCTTATTGACGGAAGAAGATGTGACTGAAATATTGCAAGCACTGGACTATAAGGACACTGCTACGAAATTCACGGCGAGCCAGCTGCTGCTTTTTTTCATGCATTCGGCTTTAGGGCAGTGGGACAGCTATCGTTCTGGCATAGGAAAAGCAGTGAAGAGTGGCTTAATGCCCGTTTATTACTCTACCTTCTCTTCCAAAGCTGGTGAGGTGCCGTATGAGTTGTTCAAGCAACTCTTTCATCGACTTCTTTCGAAATGCAATCGAGTCACCAAGCGTCATCTGGGCATTCCGAAGAACCTGTTGCTGGTAGACTCTACGACCATTACAGTGGGGAAAACCCGACTGCCCTGGGCCTTGTTTCATGGAGAACGTGCAGGGATTAAACTACATATGGCCTTGTCGGCAGGCACGGAGCAGCCGGTTCAGGTGATTGAAACCATCGGCTCTGCTCACGACGGACCTATTGGAGAACAGCTCGCGAACAAAGACTATATTTTAGTCAATGATCGTGCATACGGAAAAATCAAGCGCTTTGATCAATATGTACGAGAATAACAATGTTTCGTGACTCGGATTAAAGAAAATGTAACTCTGGTTTCCTCTCATTCCCTAAAGAGAGCAGAGAAATCCAACTCCAACGTCGTCAAGGACATCACCTGTTATTTGGGAACGCCCCAATGTCAATCGAAGCTTCGGCACCGTGTTGTCATCTTCACGGATGATTAGGGTCATGACATTCGAGTAGCCACCAATCTCAGGCATCTGGCAGCAGAACAGATCGCAGAGATGTACAAGGCTAGATGGGGAATTGAAGTGTTCTTCCGGTGGATCAAACAAAATTTGAATGTCCCTATTCTGTTTGGGACGACAGAAAATGCCGTATTCAATCAATTGTTTGCTGCACTCATGACTTATGTGATCTTGAAATGGCTCTACGTTCGGTCCACATCTCTTGTTATTGCGTGCAAATCCATTCCTCTTATTCGATTTAAAGAATGTATGCAAACGAACCAATGGCAAGTAGAATGGTTCATCGCCATCGCTAAGATTCTGGATAAGTATGTTTATTTGTCGCGCCTACAAATTCCAGAAACTAGATAATCAACAGGCATGAAAGAATGTATATCAATAATTTCAATATTCTTGACGTCAAAGGGTGTTGTAGAACAAACTGAAATAAAGTAGTTAGTATCATGCCGAAAAGTTTTGAGATACCTAAGATTCTCTTCAACACGGATGCTTGTTGCTTCCTCATTGTTGATTATCGTTGAAAAACTATCAAGTGGTATATCTAATCCCCTTCCCACCCTTTTTATATAACTTTCTTTCATTGTCCAAATTCTGAAAAATTGCTCATTCTTCTGTTCTTGTGAACTTTGTTTTGCTATATACTTATATTCTTCTTGTGCAAAAAAACGTTCAGCTATTTCTAAATTCATTGTAATAATTTGCTCTATATCAATACCTATTTCCATACTATCAATAGCAACAACAACCCAATCCCCTGAATGTGAAATGTTAAACTTTAGATTAATCGGGGGACTCAGCAAAAAAGGCTTTCCATACTCATCCCTGCTAATTTCTATTTCCTCAAGTGGAACGTAAAATAATGTGGTTATCTCTTAAGCCCCCTAATCAAAGTGGAGACCTTGACATGTAAGAGGTACACTAAGAAGAGGGAGTGGAGCCGATGAGAAGCAACAAGTTGTATGACGAACAGCGGATCAAAGTAGCCCAGGAAGCGATCAATGGAACCAAGGTTTCCTTCCTGGCCCGAAAGTACTCCGTCTCTCCCAGCACCATTGCCAATTGGGTGAAGTTCTACAAAGAACGATTTGGAGAAGAGGCCACTCCGTCCGTCCAAGAACGGATTGAAGATGCGGAGCGTGTCCAAGATCTGGAGACGAAGATGGAGACGGCCATTAAGTTATTGGGTGAAAAGGATCTGGAAATCGAACTGCTGCGTGAACTCTTAAAAAAAGCCAACCCCGCTTACAAGACAAACTCGAACTGGCCGACGAAGCGATAAAGCGGGGTTATTCGGCTACACTGGTTCTACGTATCGTGGAGGTTCAACCTTCCACCTATTATGCGCATAAAAAACATTTCCTGGGGCTTTGGAGTGCCCCGGATGCGGTAGTGACTTCGGGTCGTCCGATCCCCGCCTATTCCCTCACTACCGGCGGTCTGCGGGTCAGTGACCTACAGATCGAGGAGTGGCTGAGTGAGCTGGTAGAGGGCGAGGAGAACGGCTATGGCTACCGGAACCTGGCGTATGCCCTATCGGTCCAGCAGGGCTTAATCCTCAACCACAAGAAGGCGTACCGGCTGTGCAAGAAGCTCGGATTGCTTCAGAAAAAGCCGGTGAGGAACCTAAAATACCCTCGGCGTTTAGCGCGAAATCGAGTGGTCACCGGCCCCAACCAACTCTGGCAGATTGACATTAAATATGGATACATTCATGGCTACGACCGCTTCTTTTTTATCTTTGACATGATTGATGTGTTTGACCGCTGTATCGTCGGCTACCACGTAGGAGCGAACTGTACAGCGAAGCAAGTCTGTGCCACGTTGAGGGAGGCCCTAGGCCGACGTTTACAGCCTGGAGATCCCTCACCGGTGATCCGTTCCGATAACGGCCCGCAATTCCTAAGCGACGTCTTTGGCGAGTTGTGTGCGGAAACGCAGCGTCCACTGGAGCATGAGCGGATTCCTCCAAAAACGCCGAATATGAACGCCTACATTGAGTCGTTTCACAGCATTTTGGAGAAAGATTTGTATACGAAAAGGTACTTTGAAACGTTTGAAGAAGCCTATGAAGCGGTCGCAGTCTATATTAATTTTTACAACGAGCGCCGTTTTCATGGCAGTTTGCAGCGCATGAGCCCCAAGCAATACCACGCCGCATGGAAAGCAGGCAAGCTAAAACCGATAGAAATAAAGCTGTAAACAAGATCCTGCGAAAACACGAGTGTTTAGCAGAATGTCTCCATAATTAGGGGGCCGAACCGGTTATCATCTTTTTTATAAGTAGTTCTCCGACTAAGCTCCTTATTTTATCCTTATTAAAATGAAATTTTAATATTTTTCCTTTATTATTGATAAAATTTAGTAAGGGCTCAACCAAAGAAGGCGGAAAATCCGAAATACAAATCCCATATACGGCACATTTTGAGAAAACCATTTTCTATTAAAGGAAGTTTGAATTAGAATCATATCATTCAAATTATAACACTAAATTTCAAATGTTATACATATAAATCCTGCTTTTTTACATAATTGTTTTGAACTATGCGTTTGAATTTCAACATCAAAAACCAGCTAATGCTATGTCAGGCATCTGATGCGTCCGTTTTGACTTTACGCAAACCGGTTCTTCTTGCTCTCTTTGCCTGCTTGAATTGACGAGAATGACTTCATATCCAGCTTGTTGCAAATAGAGCACCAGGATACGGTGATAATGCCAGGCAGGTTCTAAAATAACGGCAGGCTTGCGGGTCGTCTTCTGCTCTAATTCCTACAAGAGTTATTTTAACTTTTTTAACCCTTTAGTAGTTTGCAGAATTTCTTGGACTCGCCCGAACTGTTTTTAGTACGGGGTATACATGCCCAGGGGCTGTCACGTTCTCCCGCTACCTCCATCATAAAATGGCTATTAAAAAGGCCAACCAGTAATCTCTGATTGACCTAATAATACGAAAAAGGCTGTCTAACGATAGACTGAGAATATCGGATTCCGGTAGATTTTGCTCTTCTCGACCTTAAGATACGCTTCCTTAATCACATCGCCGAAGATATCGATCATGTTGATCTCGTTACCTTCCTTATCCGTTCTGAACAACATGTTGCTGCTTGCAAATCCATCCTCCTGCTCACTTGAAGGATGAGGCCGAAGTAATAATCGGGGAGATGATGCAAGGTGGTCATAGTCGAAGTCAGTCGTTCACGTGTTCCTTGTTATCGTCGGCAAATAAATCCCCCTCACATAATGAGTAAAAAAAGCGGCTGAGCAGTGGCGGCAATGGTTGGTATGTTTTTAACGATTATAAAATTGAGAAAGCCTCGCGATGTTTTTATTGTCCGGAGTCAACGCTTCAACTTATTCAGCGCAGTATTCGTCCCGGTCATCCTTAAAAAAGCTATGCTTCATCAATATTTTGACAGTTTGAATATTGGCCTCGTAATCGTGCGAAGCCAATAAGAAAATACGGTCACTGCGGTCCATGAGCTGCGCATATTCTGGCTGAATTGATCGTTGATAATATAAGTCCGAGTGGAAGTAGGACTCTTCAGACCGAACTTTCCCCACTCCGCCGGATCATTTGAACCTCCGAGCCTTACAAGCATATTCGCCGACGCACTATTTATTTTAGCCGAAATTTGCTCGTATGCTTGGGTAATTTGCGTATGAAATTCGTCGATCGGATTGCGGCTGGCAAGGCTCTCCAAATGGATACCTTCGCGAAGGTAAGAAACGTATGCCAGATGTTCAGCCCAGAACTCATCGATATAAAAAAGCCGTACCCTCTGCTCCGAAGGGCTCATACTCTGCTCGCCTTTCAAAATTTCGAGCCGCTCCTTGTATAAAATTCGCCTCTGATCCTCCACCATATCCGAATAACGGTTCAGTTCCTGGTGGATATCGAAGTTTTGGCCCATAATAACGCGCTGAATATGCACGATTTTGCTCCGTAGCATCGGCTCTTCGAGAGCCTCATCCTGCTTATGAGCGCGAATCACTTTATTGATGCCAAGCCGAAGCAGCAACTCGTCCTCCAAACTTACGAAAAATACGGAATCTCCCGGGTCACCTTGGCGGCCAGAACGCCCGCGAAGTTGGTCGTCGATTCGCATGCTTTCGTTCACATGTGTACCAATCACGTACAACCCGCCCAGTTTAGCGACAACTTCTGCTTGCGTGGGGTTGCCGCCGCCGAGCCGAATGTCGACACCACGTCCCGCCATATTCGTGGACACCGTCACGGCGCCAACTTCTCCCGCTTTGGCAATGATCTCGGCTTCTTTTGCGTCGTTCTTCGCATTCAGAACATGGCAAGGTACGCCGGCAAACGCTATCGCCTCCGCCAGCATGTCAGACTCCTCAACGCTTGACGTACCAATGAGAATTGGACGTCCCGTGGCATGAACAGACGAGATTTCTTGCATAAGTGCCTTAAGTTTGGCTTCTTTATGAGTATAAATCCGGTGCGGATGGTCGATCCGTATGTTTGGCCGGTTGGGCGGAATTTGCACGACCTGCAGCACATAAATAGCTTCGAATTCCATTGCGGAAGCGTGCGCGGTAGCCGTCATTCCGCAAATCTGCGGATACAGGCTAATAAAGTGTTGAAGGGTAATTGTCCCGAGAATTTTCCCGCCAGCTATAGGCTGTAGCCCTTCTTTGGCCGCAAGCGCCGCTTGCAGCCCGTCCGGCAAATACCGGTTCTCGGCCACACGTCCAGTATATTCTTCGATCAGCTCGATTTCACCGTTCCGTACGATATAATCGACGTCTTCTTTTAGTAACGCTTCCACATGCAGCGCGCAATTCAATGAAGTTAACAGATGACTATTATGGCTTTCGTACAAATTGCCGCAGCCCAACAGAGCCTCCGCTTTCGCCGAGCCTGATTCATTCAAGTAAACGTTCCGCTCGAACTCGTCGAAGTCGTAATGCTCTACTGGCTGTAGCTGCCGAGCCACTTCTGCGAAACGAATACCGTCGCTCCTGGAAGTGCCGGTCTCGCCGGTGATGACTAGCGGCACCCGTGCTTCGTCGAGAAGCAGTGAATCCGCTTCATCCACGATGACGTAATGGAAAGGTCGGTGCACGGTATCGGCTTCGCTCAGTGCAATCGAGTCGCGCAAATAATCGAATCCCGCTTCTTTAGCCGTAACATAGGTTATATCCGCGGTGTATGCTTCCCGTTTCTCGAACAGGCTCATACCCGTTTGAACCGAGTTTACTGTTAATCCTAGGAAACGGTAAATCGGGCCCATCCACTCCGCATCCCGCTTGGACAAATATTCGTTAAAAGTCAGCACGTGCACGCCTTCGCCGGTTAGCGCATTTAGATAAGCAGGCATAACAGCAGAGAGCGTTTTTCCTTCACCGGTATGCTGCTCGATCAACATTCTCTCGTGCAGTGCGATAGCAGCCATGATCTGGACATCATAAGGCTGTAATCCGAGCTGCCTCTTCGCTGCCTCGCAGACTAACGCATAAGCATCCACAAGCAGTTCGTCCAAAGGTGTACCCGACCGCGCTTCTTTTTGCAGACGGAGGGATTCCGCTTGAAGCTGCCCATCGTCCCATGCTTCCAAGTTCCGTTTCTTGATGAGCTCCGTTTTGTCCTGATAGACTTTCAGCTTATTCTGGTTATCATAGTTTTTGAATTTTTGCATCAGCTTGACGACTAAATTCATCGCAATTTGATCCCTCCTCGGTAGAAATACACGATTCTATAGTGGCTAAAGTATAATCAAAGTCTATCGAAATAGCAATATTTGGATTAACCCGTCGTATTCCCATCCGCACTCCGGAACGTACCGTCCGCCGAATACTCGTAGATCTAGGCCGGATTATCGGTCAACTGCTCCGAAGTGATAGAAATGACGCCGCCTTCCGTAATATCCATTTTTATCATTTATTATTGTGCTGGTCGAGCCATAGATTCCCCCAACACTGCAGCACGGACTGCGGTTAAATGTCAGATGCTTTTTTGTTAATTTTTCTACTCATCCTTTAACCGTCGTTGATACAAAACAACAGACACAATGGTTAATACAACCGTCCATACAAAAGTAATGAGGAGGGGTTTTAATACATCTTCCATCGTAAAGCCTGTATTGCTTATACCTAGCAAATGAACAAGCTGACTGCTCGGCACATAATCCAGCACTTTAAAGATTGGATAATCTTTCACTAACATCTCTCCCCAAGGTGCCCCCATGAATACGAAAGCCACTGGAAGTATAGATAATGATGCTTCAAGCAAAGTCTTGGAGAATAAACCACATATCGTCCCGGCTGCTATATAGAGAATAATCGAAAGAATGAGTGTTGGCACGACCGCCCATATACCAGTTGGATCATAGCCAAATATAAACGTAGCAATAGCCAGAATAACAGCAGACATTACAAAGACTAAAGAACTTTTACCGATTAGGACATCCATGGCTGTGGCCGGAGTCATCATTAACGACCGTAAAGTGTTACGCTCTTTTTCTTCCGCAATCAAACATGCTTGTGCGAAACATGTTAGTAATACAAACGAAGTATTAAAAAGAAAACCGCTGGCTCCAGGCAAACTCGAACCTGCCTCCCGAAAAATAAATGCGAGAATAATTGGAAAAATCAACATAATAGAGATCGCATAATTGCGTGAAAACTCTTTATAATCCTTCGTAAATATCGCCCAGACACGTTTTAATGAGATACTCATAGTAACTCACTTCCTGTCATTTTAATAAAGATATCACCCAGACTTGGCTCTTTTGTTTCTATTCGATCAATGAACCCTTGTTTCATCCAATCAGCTATTTGATCAGCTGTTTCCTCACCGATCGGGAGTTCGTATGCTTCCCCATTAATTAAGTCAACACAAACTACGTTTTCCCGATACTGTTTTTTTAGTTCCCTTGGTGAGCCGATTGTTTGAATTTGTCCTTGATACAGAATCGCTACACGGTTACACATCAATTCGGCCTCAGCCATATCATGTGTTGTTAAAAAAATCGTTGTCCCATTCTCATTTAAGTAGCGTAAGCCTTTATAAATATGTGCTGAGTTTACTGGATCTAAAGCCGAAGTAGGTTCATCTAAAAATAATAGTTCGGGCTCATGGATAATCGCACATGCCAGCATGACACGCTGACGCATCCCTTTCGATAAGAGATTGACTTTCTTTTTACGCTCCCCGCTTAAGTTTACAAACTGCAGCACCTTATCGACCGCAGATCTGGGAAGGTCATATAACTTACGATACAGCTCCAGATTTTCCTCAATACTTAATCTCTCATATAGACCACTGTTATCCGTCAAAATGCCAAAACGCATCTTCTGTGAAGACTGCTGCATCATCTTCGCTGGCTGGTTAAATACACTTGCCTGACCACTTGTCGGATTTAACTGCGCAGTTAAAATCTTGATTAATGTTGTTTTTCCTGAACCACTCGGACCCAGGAAACCAAAAATTTCACCTTTCGGAATTGAAAAAGACACATCTGTTAACGCATCCTTATTTCCAAATCTCTTTCGAATACGTTCTACTTGTATAACATCCACAAATACCACTTCCTTAGAATTGATGACTTAAATATATATAGATTACATGCTTGCAGCCATCAAAACCCGCCGAAATGTAGCTGTTAACGCCTGAATGGTACCTATGAATGCTTGATTGGTTCGACATTACTCCGGAAATTAAATGTTAAGGAGTGCTTTTAATTCATGCAATTTTGAACGAGATAACGGAACCACGGCATCTTTATCTGTAATTAATCGTAAGCTGTAGCTATTCTTCGTCCATGTAATAATCTCTCTAACTTTTTGCAGATTAACGATGTATGATCGATGGCACCTATAAAACCCGAAATTTAATAATCTCTGCTCGAGCTCAGTTAGCGTCAAACCACAACTATAATTTTCCCCACCCACATGAACAAGGATCGAACCCTCTATACTTTCTATAAAATCAATTTCAGGCGGATTAAATAAAACCACTTTGTCATTTCTTTTTGTAGATATCTTCTGCAAGATAATATTGGCCTCATCTTGTTTCTGCACTTCTTGCTTATCCTCTTCTGAGTCCCGAATATCCATTTGATGAAATCCGGACTCATTCAATCGATAAATTGCGTTACAGGATATAATGGCATCCTCTAAATTCGAAGTTAAAATTAATACTTGCTTTTCTTTCGAAAGGTCAACTAGAATTCGTTTAAATTGACGACGATCTTGCTCTTCTAAGTAAAAATAGGGTTCCTCCAGTACAACTGTAGGCTGATGCGCAAAAAAGATACGCAGCAATGTCACAAACATTCTTTTCGATGGGCTTAGATCCTTGATTTTTACCTTCCATTCTTCTTTTAAAGCAAAATAATCCATTAACACGGCGGCACGCTCATGCCTTTCCGATATTTTAATTAAAAAAGTGATTAGCTCTTCCACCGTTAAACGCATATACTCCCTTTGACCAGCTCGAAATAAATAATATTGGGAATGATTCACTAATTGATTCATTAAAAGTTGCTTTCGCTTCAAGTCCGTTATAATCCCAATTGATTGGTTCGATGTCAGACTTAATTCGATCTTCGGGATAAATAATTCCCCACCATAATACATCGGTTGAAATTGCATACCTTCCTCCAGGTTAGTTCCGCTATATGATATATATAACAATTATAATGTCTAGATACTTTTTTGTCAGTTTATATTTAAACTTATAGTGTTATGTATTCTCTAATCCATATCAGTTGTTATCATATACTTTACATCCGATCCTCTGTCAGGCTGTAGCTATGAATGGAGAAGATGCTGGTCGTTTACCGAGTGACAGTAAGCCAAGCGAATTTTCGTTGTTTTTAAGGAGTAAGCACTTCCAAATCCATTTTAAAAATTTGTTGTAGCTGGTGTGGATTTCGGCCTGTCCGACGACTTGGCTAATATACTGCTGTCCATTATCCGTTCGAATAACCGGTCGGATGCCAGCAAACATAGCAACCAAGAATTTCTTTGAGCTGCTTGTTCTCGCCTTCTAGGGAATGAAACGGCGGTGAAGGCGCGTGTATACCTTAATCGTCTTGGACGAAGTGTGCCAATCTAAATGCTCTGCTAGCTCCATCCAGCTATAATGCAGCTTAAGGTTACTGTTATGTCGATGAGTAACCTGAGAAGCATGGCCGCTTCCTTGGCCTCTTGAAATAACCTGCTGTTTGAACTCGATTGTAAACCTTCCTTGTTGCACAATAAAATCCCCTCCATTGGCTCTGCATCCAGCTTCACACTGTTAAGTGTACTAAGCACAAATCCAATTTTGGGGCTAAAGAGAGAGCACGATCACCGAGACATTCTTTCGTGCAATCAGTTAAACGAAAAGCTCGCGGTTTCAGAAACGTTCAAACCTGATTGCCATGGTCTACATGACCACTACCAAACTTTGGTTGCCAATACTTTTAGCACGCAGATCCTAAATCTATCTTTAAAATATGTTCCTGCATGCAATATGCGGTAACCCTGAACTTTAGCTATTAAAATGGCTTGCTCGATTGTTCTTTCAGATGTGGTTTTTTCTTACCGACACTCTCGTTATTGGCGGTAAGAGTCCTGCCCAAAACACAAATGTTTGGCGTTGTCGGGAACACGCCCATATCCACACCTTTTCTGAAACCACATCCGGGCCCCTGCTTCAACTTTTTGCACTTTCCACCAGTTGAACACTGCAAGTGCGTATGTCCGCGGACACCCCCGAGACCTGAGAGCCGCCCCACTGGAATCGATGTTGCCCAAGCTGTAATTTTATGTGTATAGTTCACACGCTGCCTTGAGAAAAGCCGTCCTGACTTCCTCAACGTCAATCTTGTAGCTACAGCGAAGGGAGAAAATGAACCCGTCGGCGTAAGATGTTGCGATACAGTTAAACAGCGAATAGATCGGCAGCGGATTCGGCTGTTTCACGACGGTATCGTCGTAGCTTTCCCGCAAACTCCCCTTGGCGCTATTGCCCAAATAATTAAACATGAACAGATCGACATGCTCATAATTTTCCCCAAACTGTACGAACCTCTTGGTTCTGAACCAGTCGTAACGACAAGCAGGATCAGTGAGCAGATGCATAAAATTAAGGTTTTTATCCTTCAAAAGATCCAGCCGGGCTTTGACGGAACGCATTGTTTTATCCGTATTCCACCCCGTATCAATGAAGAGAGGCACAAAATCAATAAATTCGCCGACCGTATTGTAGTATGACGCTTCTTCATATCTTCGTCCGTCGTATAAAAAAAGCAAGGGGAAATGATCCGTCTCTAAGTAGGCCTGCAAGCCCTTGGTATAAACAGAAAGCGCACGCTCCAAGGAATGTTCATTGGACGGAATAGTAACATTGAACAAGAAGGCTTCGTCACTCGTTCGATGCTCCAGCCGGCGTAAAATATTCTGCTTGCTTCGGTGAAATGCCTCCAGTTCAAAGGCTGAAATCAATTCTTGCTCGGAGATGCCTTGCGGACCGCTTTGAATATGCTTGACATACTCAAGAAAAGGCTTCACTTCGTCAGATGGCGGAACTTGATTTAGCAGAAGACTTCTGTAGTAAGAGACCATCTGCCGCTCGATGACTTCGGTTGTCACCCGGTCGCTAAGAGCATGATGCAAAAGTCCGATCACATAATGCTCGCGCAAATTTCGTTTTAACAGAATCATTTGATACAAGATGCGCTCCCCGTCGTACCGAGTGTTGTGAACGAAATCTTGCAGCATGTCCATAAACGGACCGTACGAATTGTAGCCCGATACGTCGATTAAATAAAGCTTCGGCGGACGGGAGGAAAGAAAAGCGTATTCTTTCCAGCAAACGCATGGCTCCCCTTGGACGGGAACGCTTCTCAACAAACCATGACGCTGCACGAGTTGAGCGTAGGACTGGTCTAATAGTGTATAATTCACGTACTCGTCCAGCTTGAAGAAAACGATGCTAGGAGGCGTTTGGAACTTGATTTGCATCTGTTGTATCGCCCCAAACGGATACACCTGCACCACTTGACCCTTTTTGATCCACCGATCAGTTTGAAGGTACTCATCCTGAAGCCTCGCGCGAATGGTTGTTGCCTCATCCGTTTCTATTTTGTTTAAACAGAGACGCCGGAAAAAAACTTCTTCATCGATCGTCTCGTTCGGATCCACTTCAATCCTTCGATGCAGAGGCACGATATAGTGTGGTAGCAGATTTTTGGTGACCTTCCCGTTCATCATCTGTACGAGGCTTTCGACACGATTCTTTTCCACATCGTCGCTGTATAGAATGTTAATATTTTTCGTTTCTTCGAACACACCTCTAACTTGATACGAGACCAGTTCATACATGCCCTCCGTCCCCCGGTGCAGCCAGGAAACGAGAGTTTCCTTCGCTTCGATGAGGCCTTCCTGCTCCTTAGCCGGTTGAAGGTAAGCGGCGAGCGCTCGGATCGATTTATAGTGATAAATATCCGTTAAGGTAACACGGCAGCCTGCCTTTTCCATTTCTGACATCAACACCAGCGCTTTGAGAGAATGCCCCCCGAGGTCAAAAAAGCTGTCCAGGACACTGAGCCTTGGAACACCTAATACCACTTGCCAAATCTTCGCCAGCTTGGCCTCCAGCTCCGTCTCGGGCATTGCTTGTTCTGCTCCGTTTTGTAGGCTTTCTTCCGGAGCCGGCAGCCCTTTTCGGTCTACCTTGCCGTTGACGGTGAGCGGAAATTGCTCCAGACGCACGAAGTAGGATGGAATCATGTACTCCGGCAAACTACACTTCAAATACGCACGCAGCCCGGAAGCCTCGAATACCCCGCCGCTCACCACATACGCGCACAGATAAGACTCGTCCTTCTCGTCTTTCCGGGCGATGACCACCGCTTCCTTCACGTCCGTGTGCTGCAGCAGACGATGTACGATTTCTCCCGCCTCAATCCGGTATCCCCGAATTTTCACTTGCTCGTCAATTCGGCCCATGTATTCCAGGTTTCCATCCGGCAGCCATCTCGCCAGGTCTCCCGTCCGGTACATCCGCTCCCCAGGTTCAAACGG
>NZ_JBHUKY010000064.1:121650-122174 GCF_042684125.1 Paenibacillus rhizoplanae
GAACTTCTCCGCCGTCAGTTCCGGACGGTTCATGTATCCGCGCGCCAAGCCGTCTCCTGCGATGCACAGCTCCCCTGGCACCCCGATCGGCTGCGGCTTGTTCGACCGGTCGACGACATACGTGCGAACGTTCGGCAGCGGCTTGCCGATTCCAACCTTCTCCGTTTGCCGAGTTACCGCCTCTTGCGTCGCGTAAATGGTGGCCTCCGTCGGCCCGTAGATGTTCTCGATTCGGGCATGCGGCCACTGCTCGCATGCTCGCCAAGCCATCTCCGTCGGCAACGCTTCGCCCGCGACAAACAGGTATTGCAATGATAGAGCCGCCCCCCCGCTCCTTTCCGCCTCCGCCATGAACAGCTGCAGCATGGAAGGAACAAAGTTGACATGCGTCACCCGGTTATCCCCAATGACTTGGAGCAACTCCCCTGGATCTCTCTCGGCGCCCGGCGCTGCCACCACCACTTTCCCTCCGCCCGGTATCCATCCGAACAGTTCCGTCAACGACACGTCGAACGTATAGCTCG
>NZ_JBHUKY010000065.1:0-543 GCF_042684125.1 Paenibacillus rhizoplanae
ACAACGCTCCCCTACCCCAGATGCAAAGCATCTAGCCATAGCTTCGGTGGTGTGTTTAGCCCCGTTACATTTTCGGCGCAGAGTCACTCGACCAGTGAGCTATTACGCACTCTTTCAATGGTGGCTGCTTCTAAGCCAACATCCTGGTTGTCTGTGCAACTCCACATCCTTTCCCACTTAACACACACTTGGGGACCTTAGCTGATGGTCTGGGCTGTTTCCCTTTTGACAATGGATCTTAGCACTCACTGTCTGACTCCCGGCAAGAAGTACATGGCATTCGGAGTTTGACTGAGCTTGGTAACCCTTGCGGGCCCCGCACCCAATCAGTGCTCTACCTCCACGACTCCATTCACCGAGGCTAGCCCTAAAGCTATTTCGGGGAGAACCAGCTATCTCCGAGTTCGATTGGAATTTCTCCGCTACCCCCACCTCATCCCCGCATTTTTCAACATGCGTGGGTTCGGGCCTCCAGTGCGTGTTACCGCACCTTCACCCTGGACAGGGGTAGATCACACGGTTTCGGGTCTACGTCCACATACT
>NZ_JBHUKY010000066.1:0-1566 GCF_042684125.1 Paenibacillus rhizoplanae
CAGACTGTTGAAAAAGCCGATTTTCAAGCTGCTACATTCCTGGGAATTCCTAAATAATAGGTAAAATCAGAAGATCTATCGTTTGTCAGATCCAAATGCAAAACGTAGGCCTCCTTTTTGGCTAAATGCCGGGCTATTTTCTTTAGATTCTGCGTAATAGCCGTCATCAACGCCTGCTCCTGTGCCTTGGCTTTGCCTCGCATCCGGCATCGACGGTACCCATGGAGGTTTTTGGCATCAGCAAAGCTACGCTCAATGGTTTGAGCGCGGTACTTGTAGATCTTTTCGCCTTCCTGACTTTTCTTGTTTTGCCGCACTTTTTCTTTAAAGTCCTCCCATACATGCCGCTGAATCAAACGCTCGTGCTTTTGGTTTTCAGTACATTGTGTCAATGTTGGGCAGCTCCTGCAGTGCTTCTTGGGCGAGATATACTCATCATAACCATTACGGTTTGTCGTTCGGTACGTGAGTTCTTGCCCTAAGGGACAGACATATACATCTTTTTGCGCATCATATGTGAAGTCTTCTTTCGTATAAAAGCCAGGCTTGCTAGGGGGTTTACGCTCGGCAATGACCGTCATCCATGAGATCGTTTGCTTGCAAATATGGGGGACCATGTAGCCTGAATCCAAGGCGATGGCCTCCAGCGTGTCGCCAAAATCAAAGGTCTCCAGTTGCCGGTTCAAACGTTCCATATATACCGTGGAATCATTGACATTGCCTGGCGTCACATACACATCGGTAATCATATTGTATTTGTGGTCCACCGTCCGGTGGTCCAGGTAAAAGAACCCTTCCGGTTTGTTATTCCTGCTCATGTAGCCGCTCTCGGGATCGGTCAGACTCACCTTTTCCTTTTTCGGTTGCTCCTCTGCCGCTCTTTTACGTAGAGGAGCCAGGGGCTTTTTTCCATGAGCCTCCCGGCTTTCTTGAACGGCCTGGTCCAATTCCTGCAGATAGGCCTGAGGCGACGCGCTTGTGATTTGTTGCGTGTAACGATTGTTATTGGCATTGGCCTGGATATGCGTCGAATCGGTGATAAGAAGCCGTCCCGCAATCATGTGGTGAGAGATTGCAAGCCGTACCACTTCGTCGAAAATATCCTGAAAGACGGTCGTTCCCTTGAATCGTCCATTGCGATTGGAACTAATCGTGGAGTGGTCCGGAACGCGGTCGCTGAGACCCAGGCCCAAAAACCAGCGGTAGGCCAGGTTCACACCAATGTCTTTCTCCAGAATCCGTTCAGAGCCGATGTTAAAGAGGTAGCCAATCAGCATCATTTTGAATAAACGGATGGGAGGAATCGAGGGTCGCCCTTGGAATTCGCTGTAAAGGGGGCGTACCTTTTCGGTGATGAACGAAAAATCCACATGTTTTTCGATCAAGCGAAGGAGGTGATTGGGAGGGACCAATTGGTCTAAACAAACAAGCTCCATTTGATATTTCCCTCTATCTCCATGATCCTTTTCGTTTAACATAAGACACCGCGCTTTCCAAATAAAGTTACCTATATTATACCAGATTAACGCAGTGTCGTGTGAAATAAAGACTTTTTCAACAGTCTGA
>NZ_JBHUKY010000067.1:0-4514 GCF_042684125.1 Paenibacillus rhizoplanae
GCCAGCTTTAGCACGCTTCCTTCGTAGTCTTGCGGTACTTCTCCGTCTCCGTATACGAGCAGGAGATCGACACCGCTGTCTTCCAGCATATATGCGATCCGCTCCTCCGGGTACGCCGAGTCGATCGGCAAGTACGCCCCGCCCGCTTTCAGGATCGCGAGAATTCCCACGATCATCTCCACCGAGCGCTCTGACATGATTCCTACGATCCGCTCCGCTCCAACCTCACAACTGCGCAGTACGTGCGCCAGCTGGTTCGCCTTCGCATTCAGCTCCCCATACGTCACCCGTTCAGACTCGAATACGACGGCCATAGCTTCCGGCGTCCGCTCTGCTTGCTCCTCGAACAGCACATGAATCGTTTGGTCCTTCGGATACTCCGCCTTCGTGTCGTTAAACGTCTCCAGCAGCTCACGCTTCTCTTCTTTCCCGGCCAACTCAATCTCGTTCAACCGCATCTCCGGCCGTGCGGCTACTTGCTCCAGAATGGTCTCCAGATGGCTGATGACCCGTTCGATGTTATCTCTTCGATGTTCCGACGCATTAAAATCGATTTTAATAACGAGCTGGTTCGCATGTACATACATCATGACGCTTAACGAATAATTGGTATGCTCGAAACTTTGAATATCCGTGATCTGAAAATCTTGATTCTCAGCCTGCCCCTTAACTTCATAAACTTCCGGGTAGTTCTGGAACACAAATAGATGATCGATCAAGTCTTGTTTCAGATCCGATTGTGCTTGAACCTCGGCTAATGAAAGGTAATCGTATTTCTCCGATTCCAACGCTCGTTGCTGCAACCGTTGGACCGTCTCGATGAACGTGTCTGCGGTTTCGTTCGGGCTTAGCCGAACCGGTAGCGTGTTGATAAAGAGCCCCACCATGTTCTCGACGCCGTCGATTTCCGCAGGACGCCCCGATACAACCGCACCGAACACCACGTCATCGGTATTGTTGTAGCTGCGCAGCAACATGCCCCATGCCGTCTGCATCATGCTGTTCATCGTAACCTGATGGCGTTTGCTCAATTGTGCCAAACGCTCGGTCAATGCCTCTGAGAACAAATGATGAATTTCTTCCAGCTCGTACGCCCCATTGGTGGAAGAATTGCTACTTGCAGAGATCGACGCCCGCTGCTCGTATCTCGCCAAATAATCTCTCCAATAGCCCAATGCTTCTTCGCGATCCTGCTCTTCCAGCCACTTGATGAAGTGGATGTAAGGCTTCACGGCAGGCAAATCGATCGCTTTGTCTCCGCAAAGTTGCGTATACACATAAAAGAATTCTTTAAAGACGATGTTCCTGCACCAGCCGTCCATCAAGATATGATGGTGGCTCCATACGATCTCGTACCGGCTCTCTCCCGTCTTCAATATGGCCATCCGCAGTAGCACATCTTTCGTGAGATCGAACCCTCGCTCTCGATCCGATTGCTTGAACCGCTCCACATGGTGCTTGATTTCATCTTCCGTTAACCCTGTGTAATCTTCAAATACGATCAACGGATTGCGCTTTTTAAGTACGATTTGCAACGGTCTTTCCAATTCCTCGTACATAAACACCGTTCGGAAGATATCGTACCGTTCCATCAGGAGAGAAAGACTCTTCTCCAGATGGCCTTTATGCAGCGATCCTTGAATCATAAACGACATTTGTTCAAAGTAAGCGGATGACTGCGGTTCCCTTAATTCTTGGAACAGCATGCCTTCTTGCATTGGAGACAGCGAGTATATGGAAACTATCTCGCCGCTGCCACTACTTGCCAACTGATCGCAAATTTTATCAAAAGTGGCGAATGGCATTGCTTCGCTGCTCACATCGCTCGGGGTCAGTTCGGTCTCGGTTTGCTGCATCAAATGGTCGACGATCGAAAGCAGCTGCTTCTTGTAATTGTCCAGTAAGGCTTGCATCGTGCTTTCGCCAAACTCCTGCTTGTCATACGTCAAGGCCAGCGTCAGTTTTCCGTCCATTACACTTCCTACAATGTCCAGCGCATTAGCCCGTTCCGCTTGCAAACTCACCTGGCCCCCCGTGGGAAGGCCAGACATCGACATGACCCCGGTATTCATTTCCCGATCCCATTGCCCCAAGTAGTTGAAGCTGATTTCCGGTGCCATCCCGCTTCCAATTCCGCTGCTCTCCGCTGGCGTCAAATACTTCAGCGCACCGTATCCCACGCCTTTGTTCGGAATCCCTCTCAGCTTCTCCTTGAACGATTTGACCCAGTAGGCTATCCCTTTCGCCTTCTTCAACTCAAAGACGACCGGATAAATGCTCGTAAACCAACCGACCGTTCTCGTCACGTCCACGTTGTCCAATACTTCTTCCCGGCCGTGGCCCTCCAGATGAATGGCCAGCGTCTCATGACCCGTCCATTCCTGCACAGCTAAACCAAGCGCCGCGAGCAGCACGTCGTTTATTTCCGTCTTGTACGCATGGTGCGTTCCCGTCAGCAGGTTTTTCGTTTCCGTCTCGCTTAAGCTAATCGCCAGGCTGGTACTGCTCCCGATTGTACGGACTCCGCCGCTTTCCCCGTCTTTGGGCAGCGGCTTAACCTTGGCGCCTTCTTCCTGCCGCCAATATGCAGCTTCCCTCAGCAGTTTCCGGCTCTGTGCATAGTTCCCTATCCGCCCCGACCACGTCCGGTAGGAATGCGTTTTGCCCGGCAGCGCGACAGGTTCGCCGTGCAGCCGCTGCTCGTATCCCGCCGCGAAATCCTCCAACAGAATCCGCCAGGACACCCCGTCTACAACAAGGTGATGGATCGCAATCAGCAGATGATCGCCGCTGCCTGTCCGGAACAATCCCAGCTGCATCAGCGGGCCGGTTTCCAGATTCATCGCCTGCTGGACCTGCGTCGCCTTCCGCTCGACCGCCGCGCTGACGTCCGCTTCCCCCGAGACGTCGAAGACCTGCAGGCGGAACGCTTGGTCTTCTGTCCCCCGGTTCATCTGTACGATCTTCCCTGTGTCCTGCTTATACACCATCCGCAGCGCATCGTGGTGCTCCGTCAGCTTGACTACAACTTCTTCCACGATCGCTTCCCGGAAACCGTCCGGGTGGTACAGCATCATCGCCTGATTCCAGTGATGACTTTGCGAGAAATCCTGTTCGAAAAACCAATGCTGAATCGGGCTGAGTGCAACTTCACCCTCCACGGCCGCTTCTTCGGCCGCTGCCTGCAACTTCGTCTGAATATAGCGGCTGACTTCCTCGATCGTCGGATGCGTAAACATATCCCGGACGACCAGCTTCAGGCCTTCCGAGCCTAACCTCGACACGATCTGGATCGCTTTGATCGAATCGCCACCCTGCTCGAAGAAGTTGTCCCGGATGCCCACCGGCTGTGAAAGGCCAAGCACGTTCTGCCAAATCGCCGCCAGCTTCGCTTCCGTCTCGCTCCGCGGTGCGATGTATTCGTTTCCTGCCTGCACCAGCCCCTGCGGCTCCGGCAGCGCCTTCCGGTCTACCTTCCCGTTAGCTGTCAGCGGAATCCGCTCCACTTCTACCAGATACGGCGGCACCATGTACTCCGGCAGGCTGCGCTTCAAATATGAACGTAGCTCGGAGGCCTCGAATGCTTCCACGCTCACCACATACGCGCAGAGGTACGCTTCGCCCTGCTCATCCTTCCGGGCGATGACCACCGCTTCCTTCACGTCCGTGTGCTGCAGCAGACGGTGTACGATTTCGCCTGTCTCGATCCGGTATCCCCGGATTTTCACTTGCTCGTCAATTCGGCCCATGTACTCCAGATTCCCGTCCGGCAGCCATCTCGCCAGGTCTCCCGTCCGGTACATCCGCTCCCCAGGTTCAAACGGGTTGTCCACGAACTTCTCCGCCGTCAGCTCCGGGCGGTTCATGTATCCGCGCGCCAAACCGTCTCCTGCGATGCACAGCTCCCCTGGCACCCCGATCGGCTGCGGCTTGTTCGACCGGTCGACGACATACGTGCGAACGTTCGGCAGCGGCTTGCCGATTCCAACCTTCTCCGTTTGCCGAGTTACCGCCTCTTGCGTCGCGTAAATAGTGGCCTCCGTCGGCCCGTAAATGTTCTCGATTCGGGCATGCGGCCACTGCTCGCATGCTCGCCAAGCCATCTCCGTCGGCAACGCTTCGCCCGCGATAAACAGGTATTGCAGTGATAGAGCCGCTCCCCCGCTCCTTTCCGCCTCCACCATGAACAGCTGCAGCATGGAAGGAACAAAATTGACATGTGTCACCCGGTTATCCCCAATGACTTGGAGCAACTCCCCTGGATCTCTCTCGGCGCCCGGCGCTGCCACCACCACTTTCCCTCCGCCCGGTATCCATCCGAACAGTTCCGTCAACGACACGTCGAACGTATAGCTCGTCTTCAGCAAATAAGCTTCTTCGTTCCCGCAAGGATATTTACTATGCAGCGCGACCATCATGTTCGTTAAGCTGCCGTGCTCGACCATGACCCCTTTCGGCTGTCCCGTCGATCCCGACGTGTAGATCACATACGCCAGATCGTCCGGCCCGCTTGC
>NZ_JBHUKY010000067.1:4697-22726 GCF_042684125.1 Paenibacillus rhizoplanae
ACCGGGTCAATCGGCAAGTATGCGCCGCCCGCCTTCAGGATCGCGAGAATCCCCACGATCATCTCTACCGAGCGCTCCGACATGATCCCCACGATCCGCTCTGCTCCGACACCACGCACCCGCAGCTCATGCGCCAACTGGTTCGCCTTTGCATTCAGCTCCCCATACGTCATTCGCACAGACTCGAATACGACTGCCGTAGCTTCCGGCGTCTGCTCCACCTGCTGCTCGAACAGTGCGTGGATCGTTTGCTCCTTCGGGTAGTCAGTCTTCGTGTCGTTAAATTGCTCCAGCAACTGATGTTTCTCTTCTTCCCCGGCCAGCTCGATCTCGCCCAGACGCAGGTCCGGCCTTGTCGCCACTTGCTCCAGAATGGTCTCCAAATGACTAATGACTCGTTCGATGGTATCTTTGCAGTGTTCCGAGGCATTGAAATCGATTTTAATGCCGAGCCGGTTCGACTGCACATACATCATGACGCTTAACGAATAATTAGTATGCTCGAACATTTGAATATCCGTGATCTGAAAATCTTGATTCTCAGCCTGCCCCTTAACTTCATAAACTTCCGGGTAGTTCTGGAACACAAATAGATGATCGATCAAGTCTTGTTTCAGATCCGATTGTGCTTGAACCTCGGCTAATGAAAGGTAATCGTATTTCTCCGATTCCAACGCTCGTTGCTGCAACCGTTGGACCGTCTCGATGAACGTGTCTGCGGTTTCGTTCGGGCTTAGCCGAACCGGTAGCGTGTTGATAAAGAGCCCCACCATGTTCTCGACGCCGTCGATTTCCGCAGGACGCCCCGATACAACCGCACCGAACACCACGTCATCGGTATTGTTGTAGCTGCGCAGCAACATGCCCCATGCCGTCTGCATCATGCTGTTCATCGTAACCTGATGGCGTTTGCTCAATTGTGCCAAACGCTCGGTCAATGTCTCCGAGAACGAATAATGAATTTCTTCCAGCTCGTACGCCCCATTGGCAGAAGAATTGCCGCTTGCAGGCATCGACGCCCGCTGCTCGTATCCCGCCAAATAGTCTCTCCAGTAGTCCAGCGCTTCTTCGCGATCCTGCTCTTTCAGCCAATTGATGAAGTGGATATAAGGCTTCACGGCAGGCAGATCGATTGGTTTGCTGCTGCAAAGCTGCGTATATATATAGAAGAACTCTTTCAACACAATGCTCATGCACCAGCCGTCCATCAAGATATGATGGTGGCTCATAACCAACTCGTACCGGCTTTCGCCCGTCCTTAATACCGCAATCCGCAACAACACATCTTTCGTGAGATCGAACCCTTGTTCCCGATCCGATTGCTTGAACCGCTCCACATGGTGCTTGATTTCATCTTCCGTTAACCCTGTGTAATCTTCAAATACGATCAACGGATTGCGCTTTTTAAGTACGATTTGCAAGGGCCTTTTCAATCCCTCGTACTTAAACACCGTTCGAAAAATCTCGTAACGTTCCATTAAAAGGGAAAGGCTCTTCTCCAGATGGGCTTCATGCAGCGACCCTTGAATCGTAAATGACATTTGTTCGAAGTAAGCGGACGACTGCGGTTCCATTAGCGCTTGGAACAGCATGCCCTCTTGCATCGGAGACAGCAGGTACATGGAAACCACGTTATGGTTACCCCCACCACCCATTACAATCACCTATCTTTCGTCTACAAATTTATGGGTCCCAGAGATCTCACATTACAAATCATTCAACTCCGTTAAGAGCTCTTCGAAAATGTCTAAAGGCACTTCTTCGTTGCTCACATCGCTCGGAGTCAGTTCGGCTTCGGTTTGCTGCATGCAATGGTCGACGATCAAAAGCAGCTGCTTCTTGTAGTTGGCCAGTAATCCTTGCATTGTGCTTTCGCCGTACTCCTGCTGGTCGTATGTCACGCTCAGTGTCAGTCTTCCGTCGATCACGCTCCCTGCAATGTCCAGCGCATAAGCCCGTTTCGCTTGCGGGCTCATCTGGACCCCCGTGGGAAGACCTGACATCGACATGGCCCCGGTATTCATTTCCCGGTCCCATTGCCCCAAGTAGTTAAAGCTGATTTCCGGCGCCATCCCGCTTCTAATTCCGCTGTTCTCCGCTGGCGTCAAATACTTCAGTGTGCCGTATCCCACGCCCTTGTTCGGAATCCCTCTCAGCTTCTCCTTGAACGATTTGACCCAGCGTCAAATGTCTGTACCTGTTTGCATGATTCGCGTCATTTCATTTTTAAGCAACATAGTTGCAATTTCCCACCAACCGAACCACGTTTCGCTGCTCGATCTAAAAGCATGGTGAAAAAATCTTCTGGAATAGAAACTGCGACTGCTCCATGTTAAGCTAGGAGAAAGAACTGTTTACGAAATGAGGAACCCACATGCGAGCCCCCAAACGATCAGGCGTACAGCCCCAACTCTTTCAAGTCATTGATATGGATGCACTCGTTCCGCAAGGACATATCCTTCGGCGTCTAGACGAGGTGATCGATTGGTCGATCATTTATCCGTGTGTGGCTCCATTGTATTCGGAACACATGGGGCGGCGGGCTGCCGACCCGGAGTTGATGGTTCGTCTCATGCTGCTGAGCTACTTGTTTAATCATAGCGAACGGAATCTGTACGCCACGTTGCCCATGCATGCTGGCTATTTGTGGTTTTGCAGATTGGATTTTGAATCCGTGCAGCATCCGGAAACGGCGGAGCTGCGTCTTCCCGACCGGACAACGCTCGTCAAAACGCGGAACCTGTGGCGCGAGAACGGAATCTTTGAAGACCTCATGCGGCATGTCGTGGAGCAATGCATCGCTGCCGGTTTGGTCCAGGCGAGCGTAGATGCTACCGTCGACGGCACACAAGTGCGAGCGAATGTGTCCATTCACAGCTTGGAGGAAATCAGACTCGCGCCGGTAGAATCGCTTGACGCCTATTTGGCGCGCCAAGCGAAGGAAGACCAAGCGGAAGGCAAGCCGTCCAAACCAGATAAGCAGGAACCTCCCGCGCCGGGCACTTCTGGCCGCAAGGCCAAGTTAGGCGAGGAGGCGGTGCATGAAGACTTTCATGGCAAGTCTTTTTCCAACCAGACCCACCGCAGCAGTGATCCCGATGCACGGCTGTACAAGAAAAGCGCGGGACAAGAAGCGCATCCGCGCTACTAGGTTCATGATCTAGTGGATGTCCGCTCCGGTGTCATCCTGGATCGCCGCGCCAGCCAAGCGTCAGGAACGGCCGAACGCGAGGTCAGTCTGCTGCAACTGCAGACCCTTCGTTTTCGTCATCCGTCGCTGTCCATTGTCACGCTTTCGGCGGACAAAGCCTACGGAGTCAGCGATTATCTTCTGGAGTTGACGGCATTGGGGATCGTTCCCTTAGTCTCGTTACGCCACCTTACGCTTGAAGACATACCGGTGTACCAACGCAGAACTCCTGACCCCGCCAAGCAAGCCAAGCGAGAAGCGAAAATGAAACAAATCCAAGTCCACAATGAAGCTAAGCGAATCCAAATTCAAGGCGCCTATCGTCATGTCCAGAAAATGCGAGCCCGCTGCGAGCATGCGTTTGCGGAAGCCAAACAGGTTCACGGTATGGATCGGGCTCGAAGCCGAGGGCTAGATCGCATGCAAGAACAGGCGACCTGGACCGCCATAGTCCAGAATCTCAAACGGCTCTGCCGGTTCAAGGCGAAACGACCTCGAACCGGTAGTTCCGTATGCGCAATGCCCGTAGACAACAGTAAAAGCGGGTCTCTGCAAGCTTCTTTTTTACGATTCTTTGCGGATTTCTGTAAGAGGTTAAGAATAAGGGTACGTCCGTATGCTGCATTTTCACCATGCTTCTAAACATATTTCGGCATGCAGGTCGTCCCCGTCATAAACATAACTGTCATCCAGGTTCACCGTTTTCCACCAAAGACCGGATGCCTGCGATCATGCCCGGGGAATGTTCTGCCATAATGCCGATCGTTTGATCGACTTCCGCTCCATCATGGTTACCTTCAGTACAAAAGATCTGCTGTTTGGACGTCTTGCAGAGCGGCTAAAAACAATTTTTCATTATCCACATACAGCTCGGTATCAAGATAGTACAGCTTTTTATCATCCAGACAATGTTTGATGTAATCTTCGTTCACGATACTTTTGTCCTTGACATTGGCTGCAAATGCTTGGAGCTTGGGCAGTGCGGTTTGGCGATAGTCCAGCCACGAATGATGAAACCCCGCAGGTTCCTCTAGGCAGTAGATGTCTTGATAAAGCCCTTCTGCGATCCCCTTCTTCCTTAGATAATCCCCCGAAAAAGGCATGTTTCTGAAGAATTTTCCGGTCATAGCAAAGACGCGATAGCTCCAATGAGGAGCGCCGTGATTGGAACGGCAAAATAGATTCAGAAAAAAAACAGAATAGTGCATTTTGACGGTAATGACTTGACGTCTTTTCACTTCAGAGATAATCCGGTCTGCCATCCGGCTATCAATGATCTCGTCGAAATCGGCCAGAATAATCACATCGTCATCCTCGACTCGCTCTCGCAAGATGTCAGAACACCGGTTTCTCTGATACGCTTCGTTATGAAATGCGCTGTTGTGGCTCAGCAAGCGCCAATACCAGCGGTCAAAGTTCGCCACTTGGCAAGTCTCCGGGTTAAAATACAATTGGTGCCGCTCCGGCTTATGAAACACGTTGTCGGCATAAAGCGAATGGTAAATCACCTTCGGACCGAGATAAGCTGGCTCGAAGTTCCAGGGCTTGTCCGCATAGCTGAATGTCTTATTGGCCTCGATCACGTGAAGCTCGTCGATCCAGCGGACATCTTCTTTCAATTTAATCTCCGCCACTCGGTTTTCGTTGAAAAACGGGCAAAATTCATAAATTTTCATCACCGGAAGCCCCCTGTGCTATCGTTGTGAGCGAGTTAACCTCGATGCATTGACGCAAATGTGTTGCAAACCGGTGCACCAGTCCGGTCACTGTTTGTTCTTCATAGTGCAACGTGCTGTAATAGCAAGTCAAACTCAGCCTGTCCCGCTTCAAGAAAGCCGTCATGTTTAACCAATACGCAGAAGGGTTGTCCAGAGCATTAGTATTTCCATACGGAAGGGTCAACGGCTCGTAAAAGTCGTCCGCTTGCCAAGCTGTTTCCTCCGATTGATAATGGAACAGCATGCGGCTTCCATCGATAAGTGGCTTCGCTTCCGGATGAAGCTCCGGTACGATATGCCGCAAAGCAAAATAGTCCATACCTTCATTAGGAATATCTCGCAGCGTTAGTTTGACATACTCCAGCAGCGTCTCAATATCGCCTACAAGCTCCTTCTTCCCGGTGCAGATTCGTACCGGATACGCCCCGGCAAAAAAACCGATCGTGCGGTAAATTGCAATGTTTGGCAAAAAGGATTCTCGCTGGTAGGACATCAGATGCAGTAGCAGATCCGATTGCTCTTTTAAGTCGAAGCAGGTCCGCGACAACACCGCCAATATGACTCCAAGAGGGCTGGTTTGCTGGGCAGCCGCAAATGTCTTCAATTGCTTTACTGGCTCGGTGCCTTCCAGCAAATCAAACGTAATCGTTGCCATATGACGGTGGAGAGGCCATTCCTCCGTATCCCGGTCGGTCTGTAACGCCCCGCCTCCTTCGACAACATCTCTCCAATAAGCTTCCGCCTCAGCCGTAATGCCGCTGGCTGCGTATTGCGTCAGTGCCTCGCACCACTCGCGGTAGCTGCTTCCTATTTCATCGCCCTGTGCATCATCTTCTTCCAAGTCCGATAAGAGAAGTTGTCTTAAATCATCCAAAACAATTTTCATCGACATCCCGTCAAAAATCGAATGATGGAACAAGAGCAGCAATACCTGCCCGCATCCGCCGATGTAATGGTCAAACAATACGACTTTCCATAATGAGCCAGTTTCAATGTTGAACCCATGCTGAAGATTGGAGCAGTACTCAGAGATAAAAGTGTCTTGGGAAGCCGCTCCCCCCCCTAAATCGACATAAGTAAACATTCGGTTCATATCGAGTTCCCGCTCGTATTGGTACCACTCTCCATGATCAAGCTGCGCAAAAGTCAACCGCAACGCCGCATGTCGATGAACCAGAAGCTGTAACGCACGGCTCAGCTCATGGTTAGTAGTACGCCGCTTGAGCATCCCTAGGTAAGGGACATTGAACATGTTGCGGTTTTTCAGGTCTCGTTTGAAGAAACGTCTTTGCACTGCCGATAGCGGAAATCCGTTATTCGGGTACGTCTTCTGCCCCGATGGTGTCATATCCGTATCCGAAGGGATAGTGGAAGCCAAAGGCGGATCTGAAAGTGTTCCGCTTAAGGAGCGGGCCAGCCGTTCAATCGTTTGTTCCCGTAAGATTTGATTTACCGTAACTGGATGCCCATTCTTTTGCAGCATGCTGACCATACGTAGTGCATGGAGCGAGTGCCCTCCGAGTGCGTGGAAATCCTCATCCTTGCGGATATAATCGAGCTTCAGCACGTGACGCCATATCTGCTCGATTTGTTGTTCCAGGTCCGTCAAGGCACCTGATCCGGAATCCTGTTTGGTGTGATGTACTTCCGGAAGCGGAAGCGTTCTTCTATCAACTTTTCCGTTCACCGTTAACGGAAACGAATCTAACCAAATATACCGGAAAGGCAGCATATACGATGGAAGGCACTTAGCCATATAAGCAGAAAGTCCTTCTTCCTGCTCATTTTTGTCCGATGTATAATAAGCAATTAATCGTAGTTCCCCGTGAACCTCTCGGGCGAGAACGAGACTTTGTTTTACAGCAGGAAAGCTGCTAAGACGGTGCTCAATTTCCCCGGGTTCGATCCGGATGCCTCGAAGTTTCAACTGGGCATCGCTCCGCCCGATATACTCGATATTGCCGTCCGGTAACCATCTTCCGCGATCCCCGGTCCTATACAGCACCAAATTTCTTCCTTTGGCGCGGTCCTCAGCAGAAGCAAACGGATTCGGAATAAACGACTTTCGTGTCAGCTTCTCCTGCTTCCAATAGCCCCGTGCGACGCCATCCCCTCCTACATAGATTTCTCCGACAGCGCCGACAGGCAGAACGCCTCCCCTAGCGTTTAAAATATAACAGGTTGTATTGCTGATAGGCTTGCCGATAGGGATTTCACGTTCAAAGGGTCGTTCAATCGGATAACTTGTCGAAAAGGTGGTATTCTCCGTTGGACCATAGCCGTTCAGGATCGTAAGTGACGGATATGCGAGCCGGAGACGATTAATCAGCTTCACCGATAGCACCTCTCCACCTACGATTAACGAACGGAGTCCGGCGAATATTGTTACGTCATCCTCGATCCACTGATTGCATAAAGCGGCGCTAAGCCATAACGTGTTAATGTCCCATGCTTTCATCTGCTGCTTCAACAGGCTGAAGTTCATAAGATCATCTTTGGAAACGACGAACAAACGGCCCCCGTTCAGCAACGTACCCCATATTTCAAACGTAGAAGCGTCAAATACGGGTGAACCGGTATAGAGTAACCTCATATCCCGGGAAAACGGAAAATAGTTAGTATTCTTCACTAAACGGACAATGCTGCGATGCTCCACCATAACCCCCTTCGGTCTGCCCGTTGAACCTGATGTATACATCAGGTAGGCAAGATCACTAGCTGTTGCGGACCCGGCGCCTTCTTCCTCCTGCCCTGTGGAAGGAACAACGTCGAAATCATCAGCGTAAATCAGCTTTAGGCGAGTAGCTTTTCCAGCCTCCGTTATGCCATCCGCCCCGCTTCGCAAGGTGATGACCGTTTCCAGTCCAGCGTCCCCGATTATATCGCGCATACGTTCTGCCGGGAAATCGGGGTCAATCGGCACATAGGCACATCCTGACTTCAAGATGCCGAGAATCGAAACGATAAATTCGAGCGAACGCGGCAAACATACACCAATAAACTGACCGTGAACCACTCCCTCCTCCTCGAGCAAGCTTGTCACATACCCGGACAATCGGTTCAGTCTCTCATAAGTTACAACCCGACCGAATGCGATCACCGCCGGTTGTTCAGACATAAGCCGGACCTGTTCCTCGAACAGTTCAGCCACTGAACTCTCCCTAGGATATTCAGTGAATGTACGGTTCCAATCGTAGACAATTGTTTCGTAATCGTCTTCGGATAGTAAAACAATGTCTCGGACGGCACAATCGGGTTGCTCCACCGCAGCATGCAAAGCATGGCGCAGATACAACGTCAGCCTGCGAACCGCTTCTTGCTCCAACCGCTCAGCATCGTACATGAACTTGATGGTAATATGTTCTCCATCACCTGCAATGGTGATCGTGAGCGGATAATTCGTTTTCTCACGTTCCTCCATCGCAATCATGTTTAGTCCGCTTGCCGGCTGGCGGTAGTCGTTCAAATAATTTTCAAAGGCGACGATGCTTTGAAACAGCGTAGGACTTTTAACGGAGCTCCAGCCTTTCAATTCGGTCAGACTGACATAGCAGTAATCGTTCAGCTTGTGAATCGTGTGATGGAGATCTTTTAAATAGTTAGTGACGGACTGGTCAGTATTCCACTGCATTACCAAAGGAAGCGTATTAATCAGCAAACCGGTGATCCGGTCCGTTTTGGGAAGGTCGGACCCTCTACCGGATACAACCATGCCGAATACAGTAACATCCACATCATGAAGAACTTGCAGTACTTTTCCCCAAGCGAACTGTACCAACGTATTGAGCGATATTTGCGTTTGCTGCACATACGTTACTATACGTCGGGTAAAGTCTTCGTCTAGTTGCAACGTCTCGATCTGCTGTGTGCGAATTGGTTGGTGCGCTCCGAAGCTCTTGCCGCTCATGTCCATCGGAAGCGGGGTCGGCTCGGTAACGTCAGCCAAATAGGCCTTCCAGAACCCTTCAGCTTCTGTCTGATCCTTCGAGATCAGCCACCGTATGTAAGGTTCGAATGAGAGAGATGAATTGCGCTTAGGTGTTATGGCCTGCAAACTGCATGCATAAATGTCATGAACTCGATTAAGCAGCAGCGGAAGGCTCCATCCGTCAAGCAAAATGTGATGGTAGCTCCAAACAACCGCCCATTCCTCGGGACTGTTCTGAATGATCGCAAGGCGGTACGCAGGCTGTCGCAGATCGAAGCGGCGTTCGCGGTCCAGTGTCATCCACCGTTCCAAGTACTCTTGCAGCTGATCCAGAGTTTGCGAGCTGATATCCTCTGCTGTCCAATTCAGTTTTGTTTTTTGAACGATGCACTGTACCGGATCGTCCATCGCTTCCCAAACAAAGCATGTCCGTAAGCAATCATTTTCGGCAATGACTCGCTGCCACGCTTCCCGATATCGACCGACATCGAGCTGGCCATTGTATTTCCAACTCGTCTGCACTACATATTGGTCAGTGGACACGTGATCTAAATAATGGAACAAAAGTCCTTTCTGCATCGGACTTAGCGGCATTACCTGATCCAGACCGTATTGCGAATGGTACATGTTTACGATCTGGTCCAGCGAATGTTGATCAAGCGAAGCGAGCGGAAAATCACTTGGCGTAAACTCTTCGACCTCTTTTTCCTCACAATGCTCGATGACCGAAAGCAGGTAGGAGATGAAGGTTTGAGTCAACCGGGCAATCGTTGCTTCCTCGTAATGACGTTTAGAGTATTTCATAAACAAATGCAACCTGCCCTGAATGATGGAGCAGTTAAGCTCCAAGAGACTAGTTCCGTGGTTCCTAGGTGAACTATGGTCCTGTGCGGTATCACTCGTGAAGTTCAGCCATTCGCTTGCAGCTTCCTCTTCCATTTCCTTAAGATCAAACTGGCCTAAATAGTTAAAAAGCACCTGCGGCTCGGAAGCTGTTAAGGAGGTTCGAACCTGCTCAGATGAATGGCAGTACCGCAGAGCACCGTATGAAATGCCATGGTCAGGGATGCGGCGCAGCTGTTCCTTGACGGATTTGATCGTCTTTCCTAAAGAACTTTCAGACACCTGAATGCAAACGGGAAACATCGACGTAAACCAGCCAATCGATCTAGTTAAGTCCATGTCCGATACGCAGTGCTCCCGTCCATGCCCCTCTAGCCGGAAAGCGACTGTTTCCTGTTCGGACCAGGCTGACAACATGAGTGACCAAGCCGTAAGCAGCAAATCGTTGATTTCCGTATGATAGGCATGGGAGCATTGATGCAGTAACCGCTGTGAATCGCTTGCCTGCAGCGTTGCGACAAGCTCAGCAGATTCCGTGCAGCTTCTGTTATCTGCACAATGATCAACCGGTAACTGGAATGCGTCCGTTCGCTTCAGCACCTCAGTCCAATAAGCCACATGACGGACAGTTTCTTCTTTGGATGCATAGTCCGTAATCGCAGCCTGCCACTTCTTGAAGGGGCTCTGAACCGATGGCAGCTCGGCGCCATGATATAGATGATACAGATCTTGAAGCAAAATACGCCAGGAGACCCCGTCGATGACTAAATGATGAACCGTAAGGAACAGACGAATTTTACCATCAGGATGTCCCTCAATCATTCCGACACGAAGCATCATTCCGGACTCGTAGTCTAGCCCCCCGTGCCACTTTGCACAGATGGCGGCAATTTCCGGATCAGAGTCCTCTGTCTCTTGAATCGTGTACGAGGCAACCTCCACGCTAGCATCCGTTCGGTAACGCTGTACATACGTACTCCCGCTCCTCACGAATTGTACCGCCAGATCCGGATGCATCCGGATCAAACAGTTGACGGCTGACTCCAGCTTCGCAGCATCGCAATGGTTGAGCACCAACATATGAGACTGATTGAAATAATTCGACTCTTCAAACCGCTCCTCGAAAAACCAGTGCTGAATTGGCGTCAGCCCGAATTCGCCCTCCCAATCGATGTCTTTCTCCTTCGGCTCCTCGCTGTCTTTCCAAGTCGCTACGGCCGCCAACTCCTTTACGCTCGGATTGTCCGCTAATTGTCTAGGAGTGAAGACGATTCCCTGATCCCTAGCCATAGACACCGACTGAATGGCAAGAATCGAATCTCCCCCAACAGCATAAAAGTGGTCATTAACCCCTATGTTTTGCCGCTTTAGCAGGTGCCTCCATACGTGCAGCAGCCGCTTCTCCATTTCTTCCTCTCCCGCTTCATCCTCCTCTTCGAGAGAAGGTTTCTCCACCGCATTCGGATGTGGGAGCGCCGACCGGTCTATTTTACCGTTTGCATTCAATGGAAACACTTCAAGTCCGCAAAAGTAAGAAGGAATCATGTACGATGGCAATACAGTAGTCAAGTGCTGTATCAATTCAGCCTCTTTCAGCTTTATGGAGGAGGTATAATAAGCCGCCAGCTTCTGATAATGCCCATCGTACCAAGCCCTGACTAAGCATTGCTCTATTCCCGGATAGTTCCGAATCTGATTTTCGATTTCTCCAAGCTCAATGCGGTAACCTCTGATCTTAACCTGATCGTCACTGCGGCCTAAATATATTAATTCCCCGTCCGGTGTCCACTTTACGATATCTCCGGTTTTGTATAGCCTCTCAATTCGAGGAGCATGGCCGTCTCCCATCACAATCTCTTTGTGGACGAAGCGCTCCTTAGTCAGCTCTTCGCGATTCAGGTAGCCTCTCGCCAGTCCTACACCGCCCACCCATAACTCGCCGGGAACACCGATGGGAACCGGATTTCCGAAAGGATTCAGAACGAATAGACGTTTGTTCGCAACAGGCCGCCCGATGGTAATCTTTTTTCCCGGCTCGCATATTGCAACAGAACAAATAATTGTCACCTCCGTCGGGCCGTAAGCATTCAGGAATAAACGATTCTCTCCCCAATCCATCACAAGATCCGGCGTGCAAGCTTCTCCAGCTGACACGATCGTTCGCAGGCCGGGCAAGTCACGCTTTGTCATCGTTTTTATTACGGAGGGCGGCAGCATGGTCACATGAATATTTTTTTGTTCTAGCATGTCCGAGATATCGGAGTAAGGCGGCAATTCGTCATCCGACAGGACAACGAGCGTTCCACCCACTGACAAAGTTCCGATCCACTCATAAACCGAAGCGTCGAAGCTAATGGAAGCAAACTGCGTCACCCTTGTATTCGGTGTTAGGCCAAACTTCCCGATCAGATAGGGAATTAACGCAACAAGTCCGGCGTGTTCGATCAGCGCACCCTTCGGGTTTCCCGTGGAACCGGAAGTATAGATGACGTATGCCAGATCGCTTGACTTGACCTCTACGTTCACATTTTCATCTAATACGCCATGCTGCGCCAAACACTCGTCGATACAAATCAGCTTTGGCTCCTCTAAGCTGATTTGACGGATGATCGGCTTTAACTTGCCGGCCAATTGTCGGGTTGTCAGAATTACTTGCGTTTGCGCATCCTCCAAAATAAACCGAATGCGTTCCTTAGGATAAGTGGGATCTACCGGAAGGTAAGCCCCTCCGGCCTTCATCACTCCTAACATAGCTGGAAGCACATTTGCGCTTCGATCCATAAAAAGCGTTACAGGCATGGTAGACAACTGCGCAAACTGCCCTTTAGCTCGGTACAAATCAATGATAGTACGGGCAATTTGGTTCGCTCGGCGGTTTAATTCAGAGTAGCTCAGCTTCTGCTCACGAAACTCCACGGCGACCGCTTCCGGCGTTCTGGCCGCCTGTTCCTCAACGAATTGATGAACAGTTTTATGCTTGGAAAACATTCTGGCCGTATCATTCCATCGGATGAATTGTTCCCCCTCCCTTGCAGTGAGGAACGGGTGGGACAGTGCAGGTTTCTCAGGGTCACATAATACGCTTTTCAGCAATACTTGGAATTGTCCTGCAATCGTATACATCTGAACTTCATCTAAATATCTTCTATTATACTGGAGCGCATATTCCAGTTCGCCTAGTCGGTACTCGTACAAAAATGCGATCATCGGCTGGTTCATTTCGTACGAAGAGTTAGTGCCGATCGGGCTCCATTGCGTATTTACTATCCCGGAAATGAAACATCCATCCGATACCATCGAGTCCGTGGAACACGTTTCGGCTTGCGTGAATGTTTCAATCCTGGCTCCACCTTCTCTTTTCCCATGATCCATTTGCGTATTAATTTTATGAACCAAATCATAAAACTGGTCGTCATTCTGAATATGTATGAGAAGCGGATCACACTGGTTGCCGGTGTCTTCTGCTACATCCGATATCACGGAATGCCAAACGGCTACCTCGTTATGATTGACATAATGAGAGTGTAAAACAGACCATACCGCTGTTAAGAAAGAAGGTATGCAAAGCTGATGCCGGCCAATGAATTCCGTTATAGTTGAGACTGTGCTTGTCTCTAAACGGATCTTCTGAAAAGCATAATCGCTTTTAAATCCGTCTAGTTCCTTGTTCATAGAAGATTTCGGCAAGCTTCTTAGATTACCTCCGATAACATCAGACAAACCAAATTTTATTCTCTTTGCAGGTACAGTCATTATTCAACCCCCTCTTACTTATATACATAAAAATATTAATTGATGAAAATTATACCACTATAAAACAATAAATCCCACAAAAACGTTCGTTATAATGTAAATCACCTTGATTTTTTTCTTGATTACTAAAACAAAACAAGTTTGTCACCCCATCTTCTCTTCCTTCCCCTAAGAACCCTTCTGTTGAGAAATGGTTGATGTATGCAGCGTCAGATCCATCGTATAGTGGCATTTATAATCCTTGCTGGAGAAAAAAATAAATTTCCGCATATTTAATCCTATAAATCATAATGATTGCAATCAAGGCTACTAACGGCAAAACAATAAGTTGAAATGAAGCCTGCTGTCAATGACAGCAGGCTTCATTCGTTAATATGAATCTTTCTCCCTTATAGGCATTATGTATGCTCAAAAGAATAGTTGCTCTGACAAACCATAACCGTAAGTCGCTATTGCTTCAGCATCTTGCCTTGATCTTATGCATTTTCGAAAGTCAGGATGATATCTTCGTAAATAACGTCTCTCTCCAAAATATCCCCTTCTAAATTAAAACCGCCAGCTTTTCCATTAAAACTTTGCGGACATATGTCGGAACTTCCCGCTGATTGTCATTCACGATGAAAAAATGGTCTCCTTCGAATCCCTTGAACTCTGTCCGGCCGTGCGTGTATCGATTCCACGAATGGATTTTATCAGACATCGTCTTGTCATGAAATCCGTACAGAACAGACATATCGCATGCAAGTTTGCGGTCGGCTACGTTGCGTTCCGATTCCAAATAGGTCTCCAACACTTGAATATCGGCACGCAAAATGGGCAAAAAGGTATTGCGTATTACTTCATCTTGCATCACTTCTATCGGAGTTCCACCCAATTCGTATATTTCGTGTATGAACTCGCGGTCCGACATCCGATGATATACTTTTTCCCTTGGGATATGAAGGGGATCGAATCCCGATAGAAAGGTATGGACAAGCGAATAGGGAGAGTCGGTCCCTATTCGCATTCCAATTCGATAAGCCAGCAAACTTCCCATGCTGTGACCGAGCAAGGCCACACGGTCATTCTCTTGTATGTGATTTCGGACAATATCTTGAAACAAGTTTTCTTCCAGTTCCTCCAAAGAATATAAGAGCGGTTCCTCCATTCTGGATCCTCTGCCAGGCAGTTCTATAGGGATAAGTTGAATGGGGCTTAGCCACTTGGTCCATTGGCGATAAATCGAAAAGGACGAACCTCCCGCATAAGGGAAGCATAGCAATTTTAGAGTATTTTCCACCTGTTATCTCCTTTTACTCTTCGACTTTCCTTAGCTTTTGTCGCTATCACCGCAGCATTCACGCTGCCTTCCATTTCGGCCAATATGTTATCCACTGATTTCGTGCCCTTGATGAACTCGATTAAGCATAAGTTTGCCGATAACCTCCTTTTACGTGATTATACACCATTTAATATCATTTATTGTTTCACTCCCAGTAAATATGCATCTAAGTTCCCTTATAATGCTCCTTATCTGTGAATCTAGGCCGCCCGGGTCAGCTAATATAGTAGAAGTTTAGCTGGAATCCGAAATAGATGGATACTACAATCGTTGTATTCTTCATGAATTCCGGCATGATATCCGCTCCACTCATCACATGCGTGATCAGATAGATGAAGCTGTCCCCAAACACACTCCCCAGCACCAGCGGTTGAATGGCTACTCAAATGCGTTGGGGTAAGTTTAAGGATCCCGACTTTATTTCCAGTCAAAATGCGTTCCATAACTAAGACTATGTCTTGCTCGGAATAGATGACGATTCGATTACCGCTCACAATTGAAGTGAACATAGAAGTGACCGTGAGATCGAAGCAATAGAAGAATAAAGAGCAAACTCCAGCGAATCTTCCTGTAGTATACCTTCTTCGTCCAACTGTCCTTTTGATAGACCCGTCGATCTGGACGTGTAGATGACGTACATCATTCTTCGGTCACCTTACCACAGGCAGGTTCGACGCATCCCCGCGTACAGCGACTCGTCTGCCAGGTATTGCTCCCCATACGTCAACCATTCAGACTCAAATACGTCCGCTCCGCCTGCTGCTCGAACAGCTCGTGGATCGTTTGGTCCTTCGGATAGTCCGTCTTCGTGTCGCTAAACTGCTCCTGCAGCTACTACTTCTCTTCTTCCCCGGCCAGTTCGATCTCGTCTAGCCGCATGTCTGGCCTAGCCGTCACTTGCTCCACAATGGACTCCAAATGACTCATGACTCGTTCAATGTTATCTCTGCGATATTCCAGCGCATTGAAATCGATTATGAAGCGGAGCCGCCTCGCATGTAACTGCAGCGTCAGGTTTAACGAATAATTGGTATGCTCAAACCCTTGGAAATCTGTGACCTGAAAATCCTGGTCATCAGATTGCCCGCTTATGTCATAGACTTCCGGATAGTTCTGAAAGAAAAAGAGATGATCGATCAAGTTTTGTTTCAGATCCGTTTGCGCTTGAACCTCGGCCAATGAAAGGTAATCATATTTCTCCGATTCCAGCGCTCGCTGCTGTAGCCGTTGGACCGTCTCAATGAACGTGTCTGCGGTTTCGTTCGGGCCTAGCCGAACGGGTATTGTGTTGATAAACAACCCCACCATGTTCTCCACACCATCGATTTCCGGTGGACGCCCCGATACGACTGCGCCGAACACCGCATCGTCGGTGTTATTGTATCTACGCAGCAATATGCCCCATGCCGTCTGCATCATGCTGTTCATCGTAACCTGATGACGTTTGCTCATTTTCGTCAAACGCTCGGTCAATGTCTCCGAGAACGAATGATGAAGTTCTTCCAGCACGTACACTCCACTGGTAGAATTGCCGCTTGCAGGGATCGACGTACGCTGCTCGTATCCCGCCAAGTAATCTCTCCAGTAGTCCCGCGCTTCTTCGCGATCCTGTTCTTCCAGCCACTTGATGAAGTGGATATAGGGCTTCACGGCAGGCACATCGATCGCTTTGCCGCTGCAAAGCTGCGCGTACATATAGAAGAACTCTTTGACCACATTGCCCATGCACCAGCCGTCCATCAA
The DNA here is from genome assembly GCF_042684125.1 of Paenibacillus rhizoplanae. Taxonomy (NCBI): domain Bacteria; kingdom Bacillati; phylum Bacillota; class Bacilli; order Caryophanales; family Paenibacillaceae; genus Paenibacillus; species Paenibacillus rhizoplanae. Next base: position 21,194 of record NZ_JBHUKY010000067.1, read on the forward strand.
GATATGATGGTTGCTCCAAATGATCTCGTACCGGCTCTCTCCCGTCTTCAATACAGCAATCCGCAATAGTACATCTTTCGTGAGATCGAACCCTCGTTCTCGATCCGATTGCTTGAACTGCTCCACATGGTGCTCGATTTCATCTTCCGTTAACCCTGTGAAATCCTCGAATTTGATCGAAGGGTAGCGCTTCTCAAGAACGATTTGCAACGGTCTTTCCAATTCCTCGTACATAAACACCGTTCGAAAGATATCGTGCCGTTCCATCAAAAGGGAAAGGCTCTTCTCCAGATTAGCTTCATGCAGCGACCCTTGAATCACAAACGACAATTGTTCGAAATACGCGGACGACTGCGGTTCCATTAGCGCTTGGAACCGCATGTCTTCTTGCATCGGAGACAGCGGGTACATGGAAACCATCTCGCCGCTGCCGCTGCTTGCCAGTTGCTCCCGAAGTTTATCGAAAGTAGCGAGCGGCACTCGTTCGCTGCCCACATCGCTCGAGGTCAGCTCAGTCTCGGTTTGCTGCATGCAATGGTCGACGATCGAAAGCAGCTGCTTCTTGTAGTTAGCCAGCAAGGCTTGCATTGTGCTTTCGCCGTACTCCTGCTGGTCGTACGTCACAGCCAGCGTCAGTTTTCCGTCCATTACGCTCCCTACAATGTCCAGCACATAAGCCCGTTCCGCTTGCGGACTCATCTGCACCCCCGTGGGAAGAACCGACATCGACATGGCCCCGGTATTCGTTTCCCGGTCCCATTGCCCCAAGTAGTTAAAGCTGATTTCCGGCGCCATCCCGCTTCCAATTCTGCTGTTCTCCGCTGGCGTCAAATACTTCAGCGCGCCGTATCCCACGCCTTTGTTCGGAATCCCTCTCAGCTTCTCTTTGAACGATTTGACCCAGTAGGCTATCCCTTCTGTCTTCTCCAATTCGAAAACGACCGGATAAATGCTCGTAAACCACCCTACCGTTCTCGTTACATCCACGTTGTCCAGTACTTCTTCCCGGCCGTGGCCCTCCAGGTGAATGGCCAGCGTCTCATGATTCGTCCATTCCTGCATCGCTAAACCAAGCGCCGCGAGCAGCACGTCGTTTATTTCCGTCTTGTACGCATGGTGCGTTCCCGTCAGCAGGTTTTTCGTTTCTGTCTCGCTTAAGCTAATCGCCAGGCTGGTACTGCTCCCGATTGTACGGACTCCGCCGCTTTCCCCGTCTTTGGGCAGCGGCTTAACCTTGGCGCCTTCTTCCTGCCGCCAATAGAGAGCTTCCCTCAGCAGTTTCCGGCTCTGTGCATAGTTCCCCATTCGCTCCGACCACGTCCGGTACGAATGCGTTTTGCCCGGCAAGAGGACAAGTTCACCCCGCAGCCGCTGCTCGTATCCCGCCGCGAAATCCTCTAACAGAATCCGCCAGGACACCCCGTCTACGACAAGGTGATGGATCGCAATCAGCAGATGATCGCCGCTGCCTGTCCGGAACAATCCCAGCTGCATCAGCGGGCCGGTTTCCAGATTCATCGCCTGCTGGACCTG
>NZ_JBHUKY010000068.1:0-720 GCF_042684125.1 Paenibacillus rhizoplanae
CAGTATGTAAGACCCCTTGAAGACGACGAGGTAGATAGGTTGGAGGTGGAAGTGCAGCAATGCATGGAGCTGACCAATACTAATCGGTCGAGGGCTTATCCAAAAATCTACAACGCAGATTTGTTTCGGATTCAGTTTTCAGGAATCAATTTCCTGAAGCATTTACGCTGTAAATGCCCGTTTGGTGGCGATAGCGGAGGGGTTCCACACGTACCCATCCCGAACACGACCGTTAAGCCCTCCAGCGCCGATGGTACTTGGACCGAAGGGTCCTGGGAGAGTAGGACGCCGCCAAGCGGACCATCCACACACACTGTGGTATTTTTTTTGCCCGTATTGTTTACATATTCCCTGATAGCTCAGTTGGTAGAGCACTCGACTGTTAATCGAGTTGTCACAGGTTCGAGTCCTGTTCGGGGAGCCATATGGAGAGGTGTCCGAGTTTGGCCGAAGGAGCACGATTGGAAATCGTGTAGGCGCCACAAGCGTCTCGAGGGTTCGAATCCCTCTCTCTCCGTAGCAATACTTCTTTGAAAAGGGATGAGAACCCTCAGTGGTTCGTTGGAGCATAAGCTTCGTTAGCACTACATCGCAATCTCGTAACGAAGTGAAGAGTATCCCTCTCTCTCCGTAGCAATACCTTACAAGTAATAGAACAGCGTGGCTCGTTGGTCAAGGGGTTAAGACACCTCCCTTTCACGGAGGTAACATGGGTTCGAA